>NZ_JBEZEV010000009.1:0-124978 GCF_040649055.1 Micromonospora sp. NPDC049060 | reverse complement strand
CGCCGCCACCGTCGGCGGCCGGCAGGGGACCTTCCTGCGTACCGGGGACCTCGGCGCGATGTACGACGGCGAGCTCTACGTCGCGGGGCGCCAGAAGGATCTGATCATCCGCGCGGGCCGCAACTACCACCCGCACGACATCGAGGCCGTCGCCACCGCGGGCGACGCGCACCTGCGCCAGGGCGGCGCCGCGGCGTTCCAGCCGGAGACCGGTGACCAGCGGGTGGTGCTGGTGGTCGAGGCCTCCCGCAGCGGGCTGGCGCGGCTGCTCGCCGACCCTGCGCTGCTCGCGTCGTTGACCGGCGGGCTGCGGCGCCGGGTGGCCACCGAGTGCGGGTTGGACCTCGACGACGTGGTCGTCGTCATGCCCGGCGCGATACCGAAGACCTCCAGCGGGAAGGTCCGCCGGCGTGCCACCAGGGAGCAGTTCGTCGGCGGGCGGCTCAAGCTCGTCGTGCCGGCGGTCCCGTCCGTGGTGCCCGAGCGGGCTGCCGCCGACACCCACCCCGGCGACCGGTCCGCAGCGGTGGAACAGCTCGTCCGGCGGTACGCGAACCTCGACGGGTCCGAGTGGGACCCGTCGCTGCCGCTGGCGGCGCTGGGACTCGGTTCGCTGCGTCTGATCGAACTCAAGGCGGCGGTCGAGCGGTTGGTGGACGGCACCCTGGACGCCGAGCTGTTCTTCGGCGACCGGTCGGTGGCCGAGCTGGTCGCCGCCGCCGCGAGACCCGGCCCGGCCGCCGTACCGCTGCCGGCGGAGACCGGGGCGGTGAGCCCCGCCTCGGCCGGCCAGGTCGAGCTGCACTTCTACGACGAGGTGTCGCGCGGCAACCGGGCGAACAACCTGGCGATCGGCCTGCGCCTCTCCGGCCGCGTCGAGGAGGACCTGCTGCGGGCCGCGATCGACGAGGCCGTCGCTCGGCACCCCGCGCTGCGCACGACCCTCGGACCGCTCGGGTCCGGCACCCAGACCGTGCACGAGCAGGGCACTGTCGACTGGGAGTGCCGGACCTTCCCGGACGGCCCCGACGAGGCGGTACGCGCCTACCTGCACGAGCGGGCCTACCGCCCCTTCGACCTGGTGACGGGCCCGTTGGTGCGGGCCGGGGTGGCGTACCCGCCGGACGGCACGGTGCTTCTCGTGGCGTGTCATCACGCGGTCGTCGACCACTGGTCGCTCCAGCTCCTGCTCGCCGAGATCCTGCCCCGGATCACGGGCGGCGACGCCCCGCCGGCCCAGGTGGGACCGGGCGCGGCGGACGCCACCGACTGGGCCCGGCTACAGCAGCAGGCGCGACTCGATCCCGACCGGCGCGACCGGGTCACGGCCCTGGCGGAGAAGTGGCGGCCACTGCGTGACCTCGTACTCTTTCCGCAACGACCTGCTGGCGGCGGGTCTGCACGACGACGGCCGGACCCGGACCGGCACCGGGCCGGCTGGCTCGACTTCGAGGCCGACCCGGACGTCGTACGGGCCCTGCACCGGCACGCGGCCCGGCGCGGCTTCACCCCGTTCGTCCCCCTGCTGGCCGCCTACGTCCAAGCCCTGCACGAGGTGACCGGCGAACCCAGGATCGTGGTCGGCGCGCCGCACCACGGGCGCACCGACCAGCGCTTCGCCGGCACCGTCGGCTACCTGGTCAACATGGTGCCCATCCTCGGTGACCTGACCGACCGGCCCGACCCGTCGGCACTCGAGGAACGCCTGTGGCGGGAACTGCGGGCGGCACTGTCGACGGCGGACGTTCCCTTCAGCGACCTGGTCCGGGCCCTCGCCGCGGACCGGCACGGCCAGAATCCGCTCTTCCAGGCGACCTTGACGCTCCAGCAGCCGGTGGACGGCGGCGACGTCGGGCTGTCCGTGCCCTGGAGCCGCCGGCGGCGACGGATCGGGTCCCACGACGTCGAGACGGTCGACGTGCCGCCCGTGGACGTCGCCTTCGCGACGAGCCTCTACGGCGCACTCGATAAGGGCGGACTCGTGTTGCGCCTCGTCCACCAACGCAACCTCGTCTCCGCGGAGACGGCAGCCGAGGTGTGCCGGCGGTTCTCCGAGAACCTCGCCCGGCTGCTCCGGGGGCCGTCCACAGCACTCGTCCACGACCCGGTTCGACTCAGCTAAGGCGGAGATGATGACTGCTTCCGATGGTGCCGTCGGTAATCTGGTGGAGTCGTTCGACGAGGTCGTCCGCGCTCACCCGGACAGCATCGCGGTGTGCTGCGGAGACCGGCGGATGTCGTACGCCGAGGTGGCCGCCCGCTCGACGGCGCTCGCTGCGACGATCAGGGCGCGGGTCGACGACCCGGCCCGTCCGGTGCTGCTGCTCCTGCCGCGCTCGGTGGACATGGTGGTCGCGAGCCTGGCCGTGCTGCGGGTGGGCGCGGCGTACGTGCCTGTCGATCCGTCCACCCCCGCCGCCCGGCTGAGGCTGATCGTGGCGGACGCGGCGCCCTCGGTGGTGGTGACGACTCCCGAGCTGGCGCAGCTGCTGCCGCCGGACACCCCGGTGCTGGGGCCGCAGGACGTCGCGGAGGAGCGCGGCGGCGACACCGGCGGGCCGTGCCCCGCGGCGTGGGACACCCGCGCATACGTGATCTACACGTCGGGCACCACCGGGCGGCCGAAGGGCGTGGAGGTCAGCCACGGCAACGTGCTGCGCCTGATCCGGGCCACCCGGCCGCAGTTCGGCTTCGGTGCCGGGGACGTCTGGACGATGTTCCACTCGTTCGCCTTCGACTTCTCCGTCTGGGAGATGTGGGGCGCGCTGCTGTCCGGTGGCCGGCTGGTCGTCGTGGGACAGGACGTCGCACGGGACCCCGTGGCCTTCCGGGCGTTGCTCGCCGACGAACAGGTGACGATGCTCAGCCAGACGCCCACCGCCTTCAACAGCCTGGTGGCGCACGAGGTCTCCCGGCCCGACAGGCTGCCGCTGAAGTGGGTGGTCTTCGGCGGTGAGGCGCTGCGCTTCGGTGACCTCCGGCCGTGGGTGGCCAGGTACGGCGACCAGCAGCCGCAGCTGGTCAACATGTACGGCATCACGGAGACGACGGTCCACTCCTCGTACCGCAGGGTCCTGGCGGCCGACCTGACGAGCACGGCCAGCCTCATCGGTCGTCCGCTGGCGGACCTCGGTTTCCTGCTCTGGGACGGGCAGGGCCGGTCGGTGCCCCCGGGCCAGACCGGCGAGATCGTCGTGACCGGACCGGGGGTGGCCACCGGATACCTGGGCCAGCCCGGAGCGACCGCTGAGCGGTTCCTCGACCTGACCGTCGACGGCAGGCCCGTGCGGGGATACCGGTCCGGTGACCTCGCCCGCCTGACTCCCGCCGGGGAGTACGAGTACCTGGGGCGGGCCGACGACCAGGTCAAGATCCGTGGGCACCGGGTCGAGCTCGGGGAGATCCACGCGGCGCTGACCGCGGTGCCCGGCGTCGGGCAGGTCGCGGTGACCGTCCGGCGGGCGCGGCCGCAGCGCAATCCGGTGGTGAAGCAGGAGGCGGTGTCCGGGCGGATCTCCTCGGTCCGCAGTCTCGTCCGGGCCGGGCAGCCGGCGTCGGACGTCGGCAACGACCGGATGCAGATCGTCGCGTACGTGACCCACGACCCCGGCTGCGAGCTGGGCGAGATTCCGGAACTGCTGCGGGCGAGCCTGCCCTCGTACATGCTCCCGGCGTTCGTCGTACCGGTGCCGGAGATCCCCGTCAACGCCAACGGGAAGGTCGACTTCACGCTCCTGCCCGCACCGACCCCGGCCAACCAGCTCCGGGCGCCGATGGCCACGGAGGCGGTCGCCGACGCATCGACGGCGACGGTGGAGCGGGCGATCTGCGCGCTGTTCGAGGAGGTGCTCGGCGTCGAGGGGGTGGGACCCGACGACTCCTTCTTCGGCATCGGCGGGGACTCCATCATCGCCGTGCAGCTGCGTGCGGCGGCGGCGAACCGCGGGATGACGCTGGACCTGGCCGACATCTACGAGCTGAAGACGCCCCGTGCGCTGGCCGCGTACGCCGTCACCACGGACGAGTCGGTCGACCCGCCGGTCGAGCCGTTCAGCCTCATCGACCCGGCGGACCGGGCGCACCTGCCGGCCGACGCGGTGGACGCCTACCCGTTGGCCACCCTCCAGGCCGGCGTGCTGTTCCACAGCGCGTACGCCGAGGGCGTCAACATGTACTGCGACATCTTCATGTTCCGGTTGCGCGCCAGGTTCGACCACGACGCCATGAGCCGCGCGCTCGCGCGGGTGACCGAGCGCCACGAGATCCTGCGGACGTCGTTCCACCTGTCCGGCTTCTCGCAACCGCTCCAGGTCGTCCACGCGCGGGCCCGGACCCCGCTGAACGTGACGGACCTGAGCCGGTTCGACGAGGACCGGCAGCTGGCCGAGTTCGAGGCCTGGCAACGCCGGGAGATGAGCAACCCGTACGACTGGGCGCAGCCGCCACTGGTCCGGTTCACGGCACACCTGCTCGGCCCGGACGAGTTCATGTTCTCCATGAGCTTCCACGACACGATGTTCGACGGGTGGAGCGAGACGTCGCTGCTCGCGGAGATCCTCGTCGACTACTGGCAGGACCTGCAGGGCATCGCGTCGCCCGACCGTGCCCTGCCCGTGCGCCGGTACGCCGACTTCATCGCCGAGGAACAGGCCGTGCTCCGCGACGAGGCGGTCCGGGAGTTCTGGCGGCAGGAGCTGGCCGACGTCGAGCCGAGCCTGCTGCCCCGCCTCGCCCGGGGCTCCGGCGCCGTCCACGAGGGGCGGATGGGCTTCCTCAGCGTGGACCTCCCGGCGGAACTCTCCGACCGCCTGCACCAGCTCGCCGCCGCCTGCGGGGTGTCGGTCAAACACGTGGTGATGGCCGTCCAGGCGCGGGTGGTGATGGCGCTCACCGGACGCGACGACGTCGTGCTGGGCGTCGCCGCCAACGGGCGGATCGAGGAGGAGGGCGGCACCGAGGTCATCGGCCTGCACCTCAACCTCGTACCCTTCCGGTTCCGGCCGCGGGGTCGCACCTGGCGCGACCTGATCGCGGCGACCAGCGACAAGGAGCGGGAGCTGCTGCCGGTGCGGCGCTTCCCGCACGCCGAGATGCTCCGGCTCGCCGGCGTGCCCGAGCTGACCGACATCATGTTCAACTACACCCACTTCCACGGCTACGAACGGCTCGCCCACGCCACGGGCATCGAGGTGGTCGACGGCTTCGGCTACATCCAGACGAACTTCACCCTGCGGGCCGAGTTCAACAAGGACCCGTTCAGTCGACTGCTCACGCTCGACCTCGAAGCGAACATGGAGCGGATCTCGGAGGACCAGCTCCACGAGGTGGCGGACGTCTTCCTGCGGGCGCTGACCAGCGTCGTCGACCAGCCCGACGACGAGCCGACGCAGGTCGCGCTGCTCGGTGAGCAGCGGTACCGGGCGTTGGTCGAGATCTCACGCGGGCCGGTCGAGCCGGCGACGGCGACGGGTTTCCTCGAACGGATGGCCCGTTCGGTGGAGACGTTCCCCGACGAGGTGGCCGCCGTCTGCCGTGGCCGCGAGGTCACCTACCGGGAGCTCGCCGCGCACGTCGAGCGGGTGGCCGGATGGTTGCGTGACCGGCAGGTGGGCCACGGCACCGTGGTCGGCCTGGCCAGCGGCCGGAACATCGACTACCTCGTCGTCACCCTCGCCATCCTCCGCCTCGGCGCGGTGTACCTGCCGCTGCCGCAGGGCCCGGCCGCACGCGTCGCCCGCATGGTCGGGCGGGCGGAGGCGAGGCTGGTGGTGTGCGACGAGACGCACCGCGCCGCGTTGGCCGCGATCGATGAGGTCGAGCTGGTCGAGCTGGCGGACGTCCTCGCCGCTGCCGGCACGCCGGTCGCGCTCGGCCCCGCACCCGGCGGTCGGGACAGCGCGTACGTCCTCTTCACCTCGGGATCCACGGGCGACCCCAAGGGCGCGCTGATCCGGCACGACGGCATGCTCAACCACATCGACGCCAAGATCCAGCAACTGGATCTGCGGCCCGGCGACCGGCTGGCCCAGGACGCCGCCGCCACCTTCGACATCTCCGTCTGGCAGCTCCTCGCGCCACTCGCCGTCGGCGCCACGACCGTGATCTATCCGGACGAGATCGGTCAGGACGCGGCGTCGCTGCTGCGGGCCGTGGCCGAGGACGGGGTCACCGTGCTGGAGGTGACGCCCTCCGTGCTCAACATCATGTGCGCCGAACTCGCGTTCTACGGCGTCGACGCGTTTCCCCCGTTCCGCCTGCGCTGGGTCGCCTCGCAGGCGGAGACGCTGACCCCGCAGTCCGCCAACACGTTCCGCCGGCTGCTGCCCGGGGTGGGGCTGCTGAACATGTGGGGGGCGACCGAGACGTCCGACGACGTCCTGCACCACCTCGTCGCGGCGGACGTGGACGAGCGGGACGCCTCCGTCCCCCTCGGACGGCCCGCGCGCAACACCGCCCTGTACGTGCTGGACGGCGCCCGGGAGCCGGTGCCCACCGGCACGCCGGGCGAGCTGTACGCCGGCGGCGTCTGCGTCGGCGGCGGCTACGTCAACGACCCCGACCGGACCGCCGCGGTCTTCGTCAGCGACCCCTTCGCCATCGACGGGGACGGCGTCATGTACCGCACCGGCGACCGTGGCCGCCGGCTTGCGGACGGCTCGGTCGAGTTCCTCGGCCGGATCGACAACCAGCTCAAGATCCGAGGGAACCGGGTCGAACTGGACGAGGTCAGCCGCGCCCTCGCCGGCGTCGAGGGCGTCCAGGAGAGCGTGGTGATCGTCCGGCAGTCCGCCGACGGCGGCAAGCAACTCGCCGGGTTCTTCGTACCGGAGGTGGTCTCCGGCGGCGCCGACGGTGCGACCGAGGGCTCCCTGGTCCGCCGGGACCTGCGGTCCGAGGAGGTTCGCTCCGGGCTCAGCCAGGTCCTGCCCCGCAACGCCATCCCGGACTTCCTCGTCCGCATCGACCAGTTGCCGCGGACGAGCCACGGCAAGGTCGACACCCGCGCGCTGGCGGCGACGGCCCTGTCCCCGGTCGAAGAACCGACCGGGGAGGGCTCCGCCCCGATGACCCCGACGGAGGAGGCCGTCGCCGAGATCTGGGCCTCCGTGCTCCCCGGTCGCCGGCCCGGGCCCCAGGTCAGCTTCTTCGACCTGGGCGGGCACTCCCTGCACGCGACGCAGGTCCTCGCCCGGCTGGGGGACCGCCTCGGGGTCCGCCTGCCGATCCGGGAGCTGTTCGAGAACCCGACGCTACGGGGCTTCGCCGCCCGGGTCGAGGCGGCGCTGACCGACGACCGGGAGTCGGAGGTGCCGATCCCGGCGAGGCCCGCCGGCCTGCGGGAGTTCCCGCTGTCCATGGCGCAGTCGAGCCTCTGGTACCTCGACCAGCTCGACTCCGACGGCGCCTACACCGACGGCTACCTCCTGCATCTGCGTGGTGACCTCGACGTGACCGCGCTGCGGGCGGCCGTCGACCGGCTCGTCGCGCGCCACGAGGTGTTGTCCAGCCGGGTCGTCGAACGCGACGGCGTGCCGCTGCTGGTCGTGGATCCCGATGCGAAGCCGCGCCTGCGGATACGGGAGGCCACCGACGCGGCGGTCGCGGAGGGGGACACCGAGGCGATGCTGGAGTACGTCCGGCAGCGGGCGACGCGGCGCATCGACCTCGGCGGCGTGCTGACCCGGGCCACCCTGTACCGCTTCGCCGACCGGGACCACGTGCTCGAATGGACGAGCCACCACGTGGTCACCGACGGCTGGTCCAACGAGCTGATCCTGCGGGAGATCGCGGAGTCGTACGCGGCCCACCGGGCGGGTCGGGAGGCGGACCTGCCCCCGCTGCCGATCCAGTACGGCGACTACTCCCGCTGGCAGCAGGACCACCTCGAATCGGCGCCGGCCCGACGCGACGGCGACTTCTGGCGGTCCTACCTGAAGGGCTACGACGGGGAACTCGCCCTCGCGACCGACCTGGAGCGGACCGAGGACCGTACGCGGACCGCGGGCCGGCGCCACCGGGAGTGGGACGAGAGCTTCTCCGCCGAGGTGCGGGCGTTCGCGCAGCAGCACAACGTGACCCTCTTCATGGTCGTGCACGCCGTCAGCGCGGTGCTGATGGCCAAGCTCGCCCAGCAGTCGGACGTGGTGATCGGCGCGGCCGTCGCCGGTCGGCACCCGGCGGAGACGAGGGACCTCGTCGGCTTCTTCGCCAACACCGTGCCGTTCCGCTACCAGGTCGACCCGGAGCACAGCGCGCGGGCGGTCGTCGCATCGGTCCGGGACAGCGCCCTGAACGCCCTGGACCACCAGAGCCTGCCGTTGCAGAAGATCGTGGACCTCGTGGGAGCACCCCGCCGACCCGGGGTCAACCCCCTGGTCCAGGTCGTGGTCTCCGTCGCCCGGTCGATGCACGGTGTCGCCGCGCTGCCGGGCCTGGACACGAGCGTGACCCCGCTGGGCGCGCAGACGAGTCGCTTCGACCTGTTGCTGCACTTCACCGACGAGGACCGGATCGGGCTCACCATCGAGTACGACCGGTCGCTGTTCACCCCGGAGGCCGTCGACCGGCTGGCCGGGGCGGCCGACCGGCTGCTGAGGTTCTTCCTGGGCAGCCCGGACCGGCCGGTGGAGGAGGCGACGCTCGTCGACGACTGGGACCGCGGGGCGCTCGGGGAGATCTGGCGGGAGGTGAGCGGCCAGTCCCTGGAGATCGACCACCGCGCGACGGCAACGCTCATCGACTCTCCGCACTGGGGCGCGTACGTGTCGCGGGTCGAAGCGGCAGGGCTGATCGTCCCGCTGGTGCTCGCCCTGTGAGGACCGGCGGGACGAGACCTGGGGAGAGATGCTCATGACGTCGACCGATCGCGCGCTACGGCTGCGTCGGCGGCTCGCCGGACGCCGCGAGGTGTCCACACCGGAGGTCGGCCCGGCCGCCACCGCACCGGTCACCGCCGACGACCTCGTCGCCGCCTTCGACGAGGTCGCCGATCGGCACCCCGACCGGGTCGCCGTCCGCTGCGACCGGCAGGCCCTGACGTACCGGGAGCTGGCCGCCGCCTCCCGGGCCCTGGCCGGCCGGATCGCGGCCGTCGCGTCGCCCGGCCGGCCGGTCGGCGTGCTGCTGCCGCGTTCGGCGCGGATGATCGTGGCGGCGCTGGCGGTGCTCCGCACGGGTGCCGCGTACCTGCCGCTCGACCCGGAGGCGCCCGCCGCCCGTACCGGCACGATCGTCGGTGACGCGGCGCCGTCCCTGGTGATCACCACGGGTACGCTTGCCGGCTCCCTGCCCGCGACGGTCGCGGCTGTCCTGCTCGACGCGCCGGACGGCGGCGCGGAGCAGCCGGACCCGCCCGCCGCACCGGCCCGACCGATCGCGCCCACCGACCGGGCGTACGTCATCCACACCTCGGGCACGACCGGCCGTCCCAAGGGAATCGAGGTCTCCCACGCCAACGTCCTGCGCCTGATCGGCACCACGCAGCCACTGTTCGGGTTCGGGCCGGGCGACGTGTGGACCATGGCCCACTCGTTCGCCTTCGACTTCTCGGTGTGGGAGATGTGGGGCGCGCTGCTCACCGGCGGGTGTGTGGTCGTCGTCGCGGGCGAGGTCATGCGGGACCCGGTCGCCCTGCGGCGCCTGCTACGGGCGGAGCGGGTCACGATGCTCAGCCAGACGCCCACCGCCTTCAGTGCGCTGGCGGCCCAGGAGGACGAGTACGACGACCGGCTGCCGCTGCGGTGGGTGGTCTTCGGCGGTGAGGCGCTCCGGTTCGCGGACCTGCGGCCGTGGGTCGCCAAGTACGGCGACGCCGCGCCCGAACTGGTCAACATGTACGGGATCACCGAGACCACCGTCCACGCGTCGTACCGCCGGATCCTCGCCTCCGACGTCGCCGGCACGACCAGCCTGATCGGCGCGCCACTTCCCGACCTCGACTTCCTGCTGTGGGACACCGACGACCAGCCGGTCGCCGACGGTGGGATCGGGCAGATCATCGTCACGGGCGCGGGCGTGGCCCTCGGCTACCTGGGACAGCCGGAACTCACCGCGCAGCGGTTCGTCACCGTCACCGACGCGCAGGGCCGGGCCGTACGCGGATACCGCTCCGGGGACCTCGCCCGGCGGACGCCCTCCGGCGAGTACGAGTACCACGGGCGCAACGACGACCAGGTCAAGATCCGCGGCTACCGCCTGGAGTTGGGGGAGGTGCACGCCGCCCTGCTCGCCCTGCCCGGGGTACGGCAGGCCGCGGTGGTGCCGCACACCGCACCCGGCACGGGAACGCGGCTGGTGGCGTACGTCGTCGGTGACGCCGGCCCGGCACAGCTGCGCTCCCGGCTGGAGGATCGGCTTCCGGCGTACGCCGTCCCGTCCGCGTTCATCCCCGTCGACGCGCTGCCGCGAACCGCCAACGGCAAACTCGACCGGGCAGCCCTGCCCGATCCCGGCCCCGTCCTGACGCCACACGTGCCCGCAGGCGTCGACGACGTCACGCGGTCCCTGCTGGCGGTCCTGGCCGAACTGCTGCCCGGCACCGAGGTCGATCCGGACACCGACTTCTTCCGGCAGGGCGGGAACTCCCTGCTGGCGACCCGCCTGCTGGCCGCCGTACGCCGGCAGTTCGGTGTCGTCGTCCCGCTGCGCGACTTCCTGCGGGCACCGACGGTGCGGGCGGTGGCGGGCGCGGTCCGTCGGGCCCGGCAGGCCGGACCGGGTGCGGTGTCCCGCCGTCCGGTCGACCTGTTGCCGCTGGGGGACTCCGTGGCGGGCCGGGCGCCCGTGGTGGCGCTGCCCGGCGTCTTCGGGATCGCGGCCTCGATGGCGCGGCTGTCGACGCACGTCCGGGGCCGCCCGTTCCACGCCCTGCACACCCGCGACCTCCTCCGGGCGCAGGACGGCACGCCGTCCGCCGCCGTCGCCGCGCAGGCGTGCCTGGCCGAGCTGCTGCCCGTCGTCGATCCCGGGGTCCACCTCGTCGGACACTCCCTGGGCGGGGCGATGGCGCTGCACCTCGCCCACGCGGTACGGGCGGCCGGCCGCCGGGTGCGGAGCATCACCCTGCTCGACGCACCGAGCCCGCGCTGCCTCCACCAGCGCCTCTCCGAGGATGACCGGACCCAGCTGGTCGCCTTCCTCTCCGACGTGGCCCTCGCGTTTCCCGAGCACACCCGCCGGTGGCGCGAGCTCTCCCCGCAGTCCGGCGCCGGGATGGCCGACACGGAACTGCTGCGGTGGGCCGCCTCCACCGCGGCACCCGCGCTGGCTGCCACGATCGGCGGGCTCGCCCACGCCTTCGAGGACTACCGGACGATGGGACGGATCATGGCAGAGCCCGCGCCCGCACTGGCCGTGCCCGCACTGCTGCTGGTGGCGGGCCTGGAGAGGTCCAGCGACGACGACGGGCACACCGAGGGCTGGCACCTGGTGCTGCCGGACCTGACCCGGACGGTGGTGGCCACCACTCACGAGGGCATGCTGCGGGACCCCGACGCGGCGACCGTCGCCGAGACAATGATCGAATTCCAGCGCCAGCAGGACAAGACGGAAGGAAATCCGAGTTGACCCGGGAACCGGCTGCGAGCGCAGCGTTCCGCCCACCGCGACTGGCCAGGATCCTCGTCGGCGGTTCCGGCGTGATGAGCCTGGCCAACGGCGTGACGATTCCCTTCCTCGCCATCTACCTCCGCAACGAACTCGGCCTGTCCGTCTCGACGGTCGGCCTGGTCATCGGCTCCTCCGTGCTCTTCGGCATCTCCGGTGGGTTCCTCGGCGGCGCGCTCTCCGACATCGTGGGCCGCCGCCGGGTCCTGCTCTCCTGCCTGCTGGTGGTGATCGGCAGCTTCGTCGGGTTCTACTTCGCCCGCGACGCCGTGACGGCGTTCGCCTTCAACGCGTCCATGGCGTTCGCCACCAGTGCCTTCAGCCCGGTCGCGAAGGTACTCATCAGCGATCTGCTCCCCGTCGCGCTGCGGGTGAAGTGGTTCTCCTACCAGTACCTCGCGATCAACGCCGGCTACGCCGTCGGTCCGCTGATCGGCGTGGCCCTCGGGTTCACCGGCGCCCGGATATCCTTCCCTGCCGCCGCCGTCGTGTACCTGGTCTACCTCGCCGTCCTCTGGGCGGCCACGCGGCAACTGCCACGACCGTCCACGGGGGACGGCGGGCTGACGACGCTCGGCCGCAGCACGGGCGCCATCGTCCAGGGACTGGGCGAGTCGGCCCGGGCGGTGATGTCGGACCGCCGCCTGCTTCTCCTGCTCATCGGCGCGATCCTGTTGGAGACGGTGCACAGCAGGATCTCGGTGCTGCTCGCCCAGAACTTCGTCATCGACTTCGCCGACAGCGCCCGGGTGCTCGCCGCGGTCATGACCACCAACGCGGTGGCGGTGATCGTTCTCCAGCTCTTCGCCGCCGGCTACGTGCAGCGCTACAACCCGCTGAACGCCATCACCCTCGGTGGGATCCTCACCTTCGTCGGGATGGCCGGCTTCGCGATCTCCGAGCAGATGTGGCACTACATCGTGGCGATGGTGGTGTTCACCGTCGCCGAGACCCTGATCGTGCCGTCGGAGTTCGCGCTCGTCGACCGCATCGCGCCCGAGGAACGGCGCGGAGCCTACTTCGGCGCACAGACCTTCGCGCAGGTCGGCGGGTTCACCGGACCGTTCCTCGGCAGTCTCGTCCTCGCGTCCTTCGGCGGGCCGGTCATGTTCCTCGCCATCGGCTCCCTGGCCCTGGTGAGCGTCGTGCTCTACCTGCTGGTCGGCCGGCGCATCCCCGACCTGAGCCGCCACGACACCCTCCCGGAGGCGGAGACCGAAAAGGCGTCATGAGAGCCGCGGCGGGCATCCTGCGCCTGGCCGCCTGGCCGAGCAGTCGTGCGCTCCGGCGCACCCGCGTACTCTCCGTGGCGGCCCTGCACGGCACCGTCGACATCGACCGCGACGAGCGCGGCATCCCGTGGATCCGTGCGGGCGACGAGCGTGATCTCTACGTGGGCGTCGGGGTCGCGATGGCGTACGACCGGCTGTGGCAGATGGACGTCCTGCGCCGGCGGGCGACCGGACGACTGGCGGAGGTGTTCGGCGCTCGTGCCGCCGGTTCCGACGTCCTCGCCCGTACGCTCGCCTTCGAGCGGGCCGCCGGCCAGAGCGAGGCCCTGCTCTCACCGCCTGCCCGCGCCAACCTCGCGGCCTTCGCCCACGGGGTCGACACCGCGGTACGCCGGATGCGGCGCCGCGGGCAGCTCCCGCCCGAATTCCACCTCCTGAGGTACCGGCCGGGCCCGTGGTCGGTAAGCGACTCGCTGGCCGTCGTCAAGCAGCTCGGCTTCCACCTGGGCCGTAACCTGCAGCAGGAGGTCTTCCGTAGCCGCCTGCTGGCGGAGCGACCGGACCTCGTCCACAGCTTCCTCGCGCCGAAGTACCCGCCCGGCGGCAGCGTCACCATCAGGGCCGACGCCCCGGCGGGGCCGGCGGCACGGCGCGGCGACACCGCGCTGCTCTCCGCGGCCGGCGCCGCCCACCTCGGCGACCTCTTCGCGGGCCGGCAGGGGAGCGGCTCGAACGCGTGGGCGGTGTCCCCGGCCAGGTCCGCCACCGGCTTCGCCGCGCTGGCCAACGACCCGCACATCCTGTTCACCCAGCCGAGCCTCTGGTACCAGCTGGGGCTGGATCTCGACGGCGAACGCGCGTACGGGGTGACGGTGCCGGGCGTGCCCGGACTGGTGATCGGCGCCAACCCGGATCTCGCGTGGGGGGTGACCAACTCCACCATCGACACCCAGGACCTGGCCGTGGGGGAGCGGCCGGACCCGACGGGAGAGCCACGGTGGTCGCAGGCCAGCGTCGTCCGGGTGCGCGGCGGGACCGGGATCTCCGTGCGCGCGTCGGGCGGGACGGGATACGTCGACCTGCCGGGCCCGCGCGGCGCGGAAGTGGAGCCGGCGGCCCTCTACTGGAGTGGTCTGCACCCGTCCACGGAGGCCGAGAGCTGCCAGCGGATGTGGCGGGCGCGCGACTACCCGGCGTTCCGCGAAACCCTGCGGGGCTTCGGTGTGCCCGTGCTCAACCTCGTCGTCGCGACCCGGGACGGTACGGTCGCGCTGCGGACGGCCGGAATCGTGCCCCGCCGGGACCGTCGGGAGGGCCTCGCCCCGGCCGGCGCGGCCGAGGTGGCCGCTCGCTGGAGCACCACGCTCGGGTTCGACGAGCTACCGGAGGTCGTCGATCCGCCGGCGGGCTTCGTGGTCAGCGCCAACCACCAGATCCTGCCCGACGGGGTCGTCCCGCACCTGGGCAGCGACTGGGGCGGACCGTACCGGGCCGACCGGATCGAGGAGCTGCTGACGGCGACGCCGGCGGCCCGCCCGGACGACTTCGGCGCGTGGCAGATGGACCTGCGCAACGGCCGGGCCCAGCGCATCCTGCCCACCCTGCTGAAGGCGCTCGACGAGAATCCACCGGAGTCGCCGCTGGCCGTGTTCGGCCACCAGTCGCTGGCGACCTGGGACGGCAGGGACGACGCCGACCAGGCCGCACCTCTGGTCTTCGGGGCGCTGACCCGGGTGTTGACCGAGCGCTGGATCACCAGCCGGCTCGGTGCGGCCGTCGCCGACGCCATGACCGACGTGACCCTCCAGGTGGATCACCTGGTGATGGACGCGGACGCCCGCCGGCGGCTCGGCGAGACGGAGGAACTGCCGGTCGTCGTGGCCGACGCCCTCACCGAGGCGGCGCGTCGACTCGCCGACAGATTCGGCGACGACCCCGCCGGCTGGCGCTACGGCAGGTCGAACCGGATCGCGGACCAGCATCCCCTGGCCGCGGTGTCGGACACGCTACGTTCGCTGTACGGCTCGCCCCCGACCCCGGTGGGCGGCGGCGGGCAGAGCGTCTGTCTGATGTATCCCGACCGCGACGGCCAGGTGGTCGAGGGTGCGCCGTGGCGCTTCGTCGTCGAGTTCGGCCCCTCCGGCGGCACCCGCATCCGCGACGTGCTCCGCCACGGCAGCTCGGGACATCCTCTCTCCTCGCACTACGCGGACCAGACGCCGGCGCACGCCGAGGGGCGGCTGTACGAGGTACGCCTCGACAGCCCGCCGGAGGTGCGTAGCCGCCTGACCCTGGCCCCCCGGACGGTGGGGTGACCCATGCTCCCTGCACCCGAGGGGATGTCCCCTCCGACGTCAAGACGCAGCGCATCGTCCGAGCCTGGAGTAGCCACTGGAACGGCGGCGCCGTGGTGCTTGATGAGCCGGAGGCCCTGGCGGACATGGCAGCGCTGTGGGACGCCCAGCGAGCGGCGGCCGAAGCGGTGGATGGGAAGCTGGCGCGGCTGTGTTCAATACTGTGCCCGGTTCCCCGGATGGCCGGGTCAGGTGGGAGGCGCCATCCCGAGGCGCTGGTAGATGGCCCGTGCCTCCCGCAGGTGCTGCTCGCCACGCTCGCCGTGACCGAGTTCGCGTTCGGTACGGCCGAGATGGTGCAGATCGCTCGCCTGCATGGCGAGGTCGTTCATCTCGCGGTGCATGGTGAGCGCGTCACTGAGGTGCGTGAGCGCCTCGCGGTACTGCCTGCCGGCGACGAATGCCTGGCCCAGGCAGCTCAGCGTCATCGCCTCGCCCCAGCGGTCGCCGATGTCGCGGCGGATCGTCAGGGCGACGGTGAAGTGGTGGCGGGCCGAATCGAGGTCGCCGTTGACGAGGTCCTCCTCACCGAGGTTGCACACGGTGATCGCCTCGCCCCAGCGGTCGCCGATCTCCCGGCGGATCTGCAGCGACCGCCGCAGGAACTGTTGGGCGAGACGGCTCCGGCGCATGTCCCCGTAGACGGCGCCCAGGCCGTTCAGCGCCTGGGCCTCGGCCCAGCGGTCCGCCGTGCGCCGGCTGATCCGCAGCGCAGAGTGGTGGCACCGCCGGGCCTCGGCGAATCGGCCCAGCTCCCGATAGGCCGTGCCGAGACTGCTGTGCATGGTGAACTCGGCCGGGGTGTCCTCGCAGGCCTGGGCACAGGCCAGGCCGACGCGATAGGTGGCGATCCAGTCGTCCCAGTATTTTCCCAGGTGGAACAGCCCCCAGAGCAGGTTCGCCAGCCGCCAGCCGGTGGCGTGCTCGCCAGAGTCGTGCGCGAGACGTACGGCTGCGGTGAGGTTGTTCCGTTCGGTCTCCAGCCAGCCGAGGGCCTCCAGGTGTCCCGCGAAGCGGGGCAGTTCGTCCAGGGGTGACACCGGTTCGGGCAGGGGGGTGCGTCGTCGGTGCGGGGTGACGAGTACGTCGGCGGCCGCCGCCGTGTACAGGTAGTAGGCGAGCAGTCGACGGATCGCCCGCTGCCGTTCGGCTTCGCTCTCGTGCGTGGCCACCAGCTCGCCCGCGTAGGCGCTGAGCAGGTCGTGCATGGCGTAGCGGCCCATGGTGTGTTCGTTGACCATGTGGGATCGGGCGAGATCGGTGAGGAGTTGCCGGGTGTGGACGGTGGGCCGGCCCGCCAGGTACGCGGCGGCCGTCGCGGTGATGTCGGTGCCGCCGTGCAGGCCCAGCAGCCGGAACATCTGGGCGACGGGGGCCGACAGGCGTTGGTAGGACCAGGAGAGCACCGAGCGTATCTGGGTGAACTGGTCCCCGCCGTCGACGGCGTCGAGCCGGCGTTGCGTGCCGGTCAGCTCGCCGGAGAAGGTGGACAGCGGGAAGGTCGGGTGCGCGGCGGCCCGGGCCGCGATGATGGTCAGCGCCAGGGGCAGTCGGGCGCAGCAGGCGATCAGTTCGCTGACGGCCTGTGGATCGGTCGTCAGCCGTTCCTCGCCGAGCCGGCCGGTGAGCAGTTGCCGTGATTCCTCGACGGACAGCAGGTCGAGGGTGAACGGGCGGGCGCCCTCGACAGCGACCAGGCTGGTGAGTTCGTTGCGGCTGGTGGCGACGACCATGCAGCCGCCGCCGCCGGGCAGCAGCGGCCGGATCTGGTCGGCGTCGCGGGCGTTGTCCAGCACGATGAGCATCCGGCGCTCGGCGAGCAGGCTCCGGTAGAGGCTGGCCCGTTCGTCCACGTCGGCGGGGATCTGTTCGGGGGTGACGCCGAGGGCGCCGAGCAGCGAGCGCAGCGCGGTGGCCGCGGGTAGTGGTTGCCGGTGCGGATCGAAGCCGCGCAGGTTGACGAACAACTGTCCGTCCGGGAAGAGCGTGGCGGCGCGGTGCGCCCAGCGTACGGCGAGCGCGGTCTTGCCGATGCCGCCGGTGCCGTCCAGGACTGCGATGGCGCCGCCCTGGGCGTCGGCCTGCTCGGCGAGGGTGTCGAGTTCGCGGAGGATCGGCTCGCGGCCGACGAAGTGCCGGGCCGGTACGGGAAGCTGCCGCGGGGCGGTCCTGCGGGGTGCGGCGGCCGGGCTGGCGGGGGCCGAGTTGCGCAGGATGCTGGCGTGCAGTTCCTGCAGGGTGGTACCGGGGTCGAGTCCCAGTTCCTCGCCGAGGTGGTGGCGGAGCCGGTCGTAGGCCTGTAGCGCCTCGCTTCGCCGGCCGGAGGTGTGCAGTGCCAGCATGAGCAGCCCGACCATGCGTTCCCGCAGCGGGTTGGCCGTCACGAGATGCAGCAGTTCTCCGATGATCTCGTTCTGCCGGCCCTGGGCGAGTTCGAGTTCGAGGCAGGTCTCGAGCGTGGCCAGTCGCTGTTCGTCGAGGCGGTGGCTGCCGGCCTCGATGGCACGGCCCTTGATGCCTGCCAGGGCGGGGCCGCGCCAGAGCTCCAGGGTGCCACGCAGGCCCGCCGCGGCGGCGGCGACCCGGCCCGCCGCGGCCTGCTCGGTGGCGACCGCGACGCTGGCCTCGAACACCTGGGCGTCGAGTTGCCCGGCCTCCAGCCGGATGCGGTAGCCGGCTGATTCGGGGACGATCGGGTGCTTGCCCCGGTTGCCCGCGAGGCGTTGACGCAGTTGTGAGACGCAGTTCTGGAGCTGCCGGGCGGCGGTGGCGGGTGGCGAGTTGTCCCACACCGCGTCAACGAGGTGGTCGCGGCTGACCATCCGGTTGGGCGACAGCAGCAGGACGGCGAGGATCCGGCTCTGGCGCCGGTCGAGTAGGCAGGGCTGGCCTTCGCTATCGACGACCCTCAGCGCGCCCAGGATGCGGTACCTCATGCTGCCCCCAAGCTGCATGGCAACTCGATCAGCGGAGTTTAAGTTGATCAATTTGATCGCCGCAAGCGGAACCGGCCGGTAACGTCACCGCATCCCTGGTGACGTGCCCGAACCGGGCGGTCGTTCCGGGCCGTGCCCGGCCGGTGATGCTCCCGCCCGGCCGCCGAGGGCGGCCGAGGCGATCGTGAACCGTCGATGAAGAAGTGCGTGCGGTTTCGATGAACCCTCCCGGTGATCCTGGGCACATGAACACCGTGGTCGATGCGCTCGTCGGGAACGCCGCCTCGCGCGCCACTCTCACCGTGACCGGGATCGACGCCCGGTCCGACACCTGTCACACCTGGGCCGAACTGCACGACCAGGCTCGGCGAATGGCCGGTGTCCTCGCCACCCGGGGCGTCGGCCCGGGTAGCCGGGTCAGCCTGCTCGGCGACACCACGGCCGCCCTCGTCGCGGCCCTGCGGGCGGTGTGGCTGCGCGGGGCCGCCTTCACCGTGCTGCCACTGCCCGGCCGTACCGAGCGGCAGCCGCACTTCGCCCAGCTGCGCCGGATCCTCGCCGACGCCCGGCCGGGACTGGTGATCGTCGACCCCACGGCGGTGTCCGACGGAGCCGTCGAAGTCCCGTCGGCGCTGGCCAGCCCGCCCGGCACCGAGGTGCTGACCCTGGCCGAGCTGGTCACCGCGGCCGACGCGACGCCACCGGCGGAGGTGGTGCATCCCGGACCGGACGACCTGGCCGTACTCCAATACACCAGCGGCTCGACCAGCCACCCGCGGGGCGTACCCATCACCCACCGCAATCTGGCCGCCAACCTGGCCGCCATCGAGGCTGCCATGGGCGGGCGGGCCCTCGACCCGACGTGCGCCAGATGGCTGAGCTGGCTTCCGCTCTTCCACGACATGGGTCTCATCGGCTTCCTCGCCCTGCCGATGTCACGCGGGTGCCCGCTGGTCCTGCAGGCGTCGACGGCCTTCGCAGTCCGACCGGCCAGCTGGCTCGACCTGATCAGCCGGCACCGGGCGACCTGCACCGGCGCGCCCAACTTCGCATTCGGGCTGATGACGCAACTGCTTGAGGCGGGCACCGGGGCGGACCTCGGTTCGCTGCGTCACGTCTTCTCGGGCGCCGAACCGATCGACCCGGTGACGACCCGACGCTTCCTCGCCGCCGCCGCGCGCCGAGGTCTCGACCCGGACGCGATGATCGCCGCGTACGGTCTCGCCGAGTCGACGCTGGCGGTCAGCTTCTCCACCGTCGGCACGGGTATCGAGGTCGACGAGGTCGACCGCGAGCTGCTCGAACGGGACGGCCGAGCGGTACCCGCCCCGGGGGTCTACACCCTGACCCGCCTCGGGCGGGCGGTGCCGGGAACCTCCGTACGGGTGGTGGACCGGAACTCCGGCACGCCCGTCGACGAGCGGACCGTCGGGCACATCGAGGTGTGCGGACCGTCCGTGATCAGCGGTTACTGGGGTGAGGCGCCCCGGCCGTCGCCCTGGCTGCGGACCGGGGACCTGGGCTACCTGGCGGACGGGGAAGTGGTCGTCTGCGGGCGGGCCAAGGATGTGCTGTTCGCCGCGGGACGCAACATCCATCCGCAGGACGTCGAGGCGGCTGCCGCGCACGCTGCCGGTGTACGGGCCGGCGGCGCCGCCGCGTTCGGCGTACCGGCGCGCCACGGCGACCGTCTTGTCGTGGCGGTCGAGACCCGGCTCGCCAGCAGTGCCGACGTCCGCCGGGCGGTGGCCGTCGCCGTCAATGCGCACGTGGGCATGACCCCGGCCGAGGTGGTGACGCTGAGCCCCGGCGGCCTGCCGAGGACCTCGTCGGGAAAGTTGCGCCGGGCCGAGACCCGACGCCGCTACCTCGCCGGTGATCTCACCGGAACCCGTGATCTCACCGGGGCCGGTGAAAACCCCGACACCCGTGACCTCACCTTGGCCGGCGACCTCACCGCGGCCACCGCATCCCTCGCAGACAGGAGCGCCCGATGACGATAGGCGACAACGTCGTACCCGCCCGCGCGGAACTCGCGACACTGCTGGACGTGCCGGCGGAGTCACTCACCGACCGGGTCTCGCTCCGCGACGAGTTGGCCCTCGACAGCCTGGCCCAGATGCGCGTGCTCACCTGGCTGCAGACCCGGGGCGTCCGGATCGCCGTCGCGTCGGGACTGCCCAAGACGGTGGGCGAGTTGCTGGCGCTCGTGGACAAGGCGCCCCGGTTTTCCGTCCAGATCGGTGGCGGTGGCGGCGGGATGTCGGGGCTTCCCAGGCGGTTTGCCCGGACGTCCCCGCCCGACCCGTTGGTGCCGGTCCTGGAGACACCGGTGTTCCGCCTGATGCCGGTCACCCCGGATGACGTCGGTTTCCTGTACGCACTCGCCGTGCGACCGGAGACGGGTTTCCGCTGGCGCTACCGGGGATCGGTGCCACCGATAGAGCGCTTCAACGCCGAGTTGTGGAACCAGGTGCTGCTGCAGTTCGTGGTACGCCGGATCGAGAACGACGAACCGGTCGGGCAGGTCGTGGCCTACGGCGACGAGCTGAGTCTGCGGCACACGTACATCGGTGCCGTGTTCCAGCCGGCCGTCACCGGCACCGGCCTGGCGGCTCAGGCGGTGGCGTTGTTCGCCCGGCACCTCTTCCACACGTTTCCCCTCAACAAGATCTACATGGAGATACCAGGAATCAACTGGCCACAGGTGCAGAGCGGGCAGAACCACCTGTTCCACGTGGAGGGGGTGCTGCGTGAGCACGACTACTACGCGGGCCGCCTCTGGGACAAGTACATCTGCGCGCTGTATCCCGAGGACGTCACAGGTGACGGACTCCTCTTTGAAACCGGCAGACAACAGAGAAAGAGGGAGGTAGGAAATGCGGATTGACAGTGTGCGACAGCGGACCCTGGGGGCCATGGTCACCATGGGGATCCTCACCGCACTGGCCCCCGCCGGCGCGGCGCAGGCCGCCCCGGGGGTCAACGGCGAGTCGAGTGGCGCCGACCAGAACGTTCTGAGCATCGGCGTCAACACCGCCACGGGTGACCGGGTCGTACAGGCCGCCTACGACGAACTCAACAGCGACCACAAGTTCGAGACCCCGATGGGCTCCAACTGCAACTTCTACTCGAACCACTGGGGCAAGGGTTGCCAGGCATGGTGCGCGGACTTCGTCAAGTACGTCTGGAAGAACGCCGGTGTCTACGCCTGGGAGCACCTGGACTCCGAGGCCGGCACCACCGCGCGGTACGGGAAGTTCTTCGGCACCTGGCACCCGGGGACCACGTCGGGTATCTACCCCGGTGCCGCGGTGACCTACAACTCCTCCGGTGATCCGGCCGTCGACTCGGACCACGTCGGTGTCTACGTCGGAGTGGTCAACGGCACGCAGAAGGTCGTGTCCGGCAACTTCAGCAACCAGGTTTACAAGCACAACCTGCACTACGGTGGGGCCCCGTTCGCGGGCTGGACCGGTGTGGGCTGACCTGTCACAGGCGGGCGGGCGCACCCAGCGCGGTGCGCCCGCCCAGCCCCGACCACGAGGGACGATCCGCATGAGAAGGACCTGCCTGCGCCTGCTGCTCGCCGTGGCACTCATCCCACTCGGCGGGTGCGCCGACCCGGCCACCCTGCAGGGCGCCCCGGAGGCCACCGTGCTCGCGAAGGAGACGGCCACCCCGCCCGTACCCGTCCTGCGACTCGGCCAGGAGGCCGCCATCGACCTCTTCGGGAACGGCCTGGCCGGCGTGACCGTGACCGGGGCGGAGCTGTCCCCGCAGGCCGCCGGCCGGGAGCACCTGGTCGTCACCGTGGACATCAAGCTGCTGAAGGCCGGGAAACCGGTCACCGGGGGGCCGGAGAACTTCGTCTTCCGGGACAACGCCCAGGCGACGCATCCGGCACAGGTGAGCGATCAGGCCGCCTCGCCCCGACTGAGGGCCGTGAACTTCACCACGGTCGGTCAGGCGTCGCACGGCCGCTTCTTCTTCGACGTGCCGAAGGGGACGGCCAGCGGCGGCTACGTCCAGCTCGTGACCGGCAAGCTCGTGCACGCCGTGTGGCAGTTCAAGACGTGAGGTGCTGATCAAGGCGGCGTCAGGATGAGCGGCAACCTGCCCGACAGCTCCTATCGTCTGCTGCCGGCCTGACGGCCCGACCTCACGTCAGGTGCCGGGCGAAGAACCGGTTCCCGGCGTCCCCTTCGAATTGCGGCACGCCGGTGTGCCCGCCCATGTTGGCGTGCAGCGTCTTCTCCTTGGCGCCGAAGGCGTCGAACAGGTCCAGGGCCACCTGCCGGTCGTTTCCTTCGTCGTCCCACTGCAGCAGGACCTGCAGCGGAATGGTGACCTGTCGGGCCTCCTCGAACATGGTGCGGGGCACGAAACTCCCGGCGAACAGAAGGGCGGCCGAGATGCGCGGCTCGACCACCGCCAGCCGGATGCCGATGGAGATCACCCCTCCCGCGTACCCGACCGGGCCGCCGATGCCGGGCAGCGGAAGGAGGGCGTCCAGGGCGGCCCGCCATTCCGGGACCGCCTTCTCGACCAGCGGGAGGACGAGCCGATCAACGAGATCGTCGTCGACCGGCTCGCCGGCCTTCAGCGCCCGGTGCAGGTCGGCGCGGGTCTCCTCGGCGGCGGCGGAACGGGGCCGGTCACCGCTCCAGGGGAGTTCGAGGGTGGCTGCGGCGAAGCCCTCCGCCGCGCAGTGCCGGGCCCGGGCCACCAGTCGGGGATACATCCTGTGCAGCCCGCCGGGGTGGCCCATCAGAATCAGCGGGGCCGATGCGGAGGCGGATTCCGGCGTCCACAGGATGCCGGGGATCTCACCGAGGGTGAACTGGCGTTCGAGGACGCCGTCGTCGAGGCGCTGCTCGGAAGTGAATCGCATGGTCGTGCCCTTCGGGAGTGCTCGTGAGCGGCGCTCCCGGACGACCTATCGCCCGACCGTGACCCCGGAGGGGAGCACCCATGTCGATACTGCATTCACGGGTACCACCTCCTCGTTCTCTCGCACGGCCGTTGGCAGAGTAGCGGTGCTCGCCGTGGCCCGCCAACGGGTTTCTGCTTGGCCGAACGCCACCGAGCTCGTCTGCGCTGCGTGCGGCGCTGGTGGCCGCCGAGCCGGTCCGCGGGCGGGAGGGTCGGACGACGCTGTCGAGCTGAGTCGTCTGTGACATCAGGCGTCGTCCGGGCCACTGTGCACCAGACCGCGGTGAGTCGTCTGCGACATCAGCTCGACAGCGTCCCACGTGCGGATCCGCCGCCGACGGACACCAGGGCGGAGAATTGGATCTCTGACATGACAAGTCGGGCATCCCGAGCAGTAGGTCCGGGTCCAGCCGATGCGTTGGTGGGCGACTTCCCGGCTGCCGGAGACGGTGCTGATGCGTACCGCATGGGAGCCGGTCGTCGGCCGCTGGCCTACCTGCGGGTGCTGCGGCTGGCGCGCCGGGGCTGGGCGCGGGCGACCCACCAGCCGAGCAGGACGATGAGGAGCGTGACCCCGAGCTTGATCGACAGGCTCCAGATCAACGCCGTGCCGTTGCGGTACCAGTCCCACCAGAGCATCCCGCCCAGTGCGAGCAGCGCGACGAGCGTCGCTGCGACCAGGCGCACGCCGACCGGCCTGGTCCGGGGCGAGAGCAGGGCGGCGGCCGAGAACCCGGCCAGTAGCAGGAGGACCGCGAGCAGGGTCAGCGCGATCGGCACCGCGGGCACCAGCAGGGACACGGCCAGCAGCACGGCGCCGGCCGCGACGGCGATCTCCACCGCCCGCGTGCCCATCGCGCTGCGGCGGGTGAGCAGGGCGACCATCGCCCAGACGGCGAGTGCGTAGCCGCGGAAGGCGGAGAGCACCACGGCCAGCGGCCTGGTGCGCGCCGTGTCGCCGGCGACGTTGGCGAGGACGGTGGCGGTGTGCGACGTGGTTCGGGCGAAGGTGTCGCTGCCGATGTCACCATCGATGCGTTCGCCACCGATCTGGGCCGCCTCGTTCCACAGCCGCCACAGATCCTGGGCCGGCATCTCCCGGCCGGCCTTCCGGTCGGCGGCGTCGAAGGACGCCAGCCAGGCGGTGCTCGTCCTGGCCCGATCGGCGCCCTCGGCGCGTACGGCGGCGGCGAGGCCGGGCAGGTCCTCTCGGAGCACCGAGGTCTGGATCGGTCGGGCGATGGCCCTGGTGCAGGCGCTCAACGATCGGGCGTCGGGGTTGCCGAGGATCTGCTGCGCCTCGCGTTCGCACGCCGCGCGGTCCCGCGCCCACTGGTCGGCCAGCCACCCGCGGTCCGGCGATCCGTCGGGAACCGCGCACCGCTCGAACGCCTCCATCAGCCGGTCCACCGCCTCGGCCTGGGCCGGCCGGGGCCCGGCGCAGGTCGCTGATCCGGGCGCCAGCAGGCACTGCCGTAGCCGCTCCGGTGCCAGCAGGATCCGGATGAGCTGCTCGACGGCGTCCATGCGGCCGTGCAGCCAGTCGTTGAGGCGCCACGAGCCGCGGTAGAAGGCGCCGAAGTGGTGCAGCTGGATGCCGGTCAGCAGGTCCGGGTGCAGCGAGGAGACCTTGGCGAGCTCCACCTCCTGCTCCGGGTCCTGACTGGCGCTGGTGAAGGCGAGCTGTACGACGTCGAGCCGCAACATGTTCCGCAGGACGGTCTCGTCGGCGGGCCGCACCGGGACGAGGAACCGGTGGAGTGCGGTGAGCCGCTCCGTCCACTCGCCATCCGGATCGAGCACGTCGTTGCCTACCGCGCTGACCGCCCGCAGGGCGGGGGCGACCTCGCGAAGGCTCCGGGCCAGGTCGAGGGCTTGTCGGTGAAGGCGGGCTCGGCGCACGCCGTCACCGGGTACGGGCAGGGCGTCCCACGCCGCCAACGCTGTGGTGAGCCAGCGTTCGAGCTCGGGCAGGTTGTCGGCCGTCCGGTTCAGCGAGCCCTGGCGCCTGGGCATCGGATCGATGCCGTACTGCGCCGGTCCCGTCGGTGCGGTGGACCAGTAGCGGTTGAGGTCGTTGCGGTCTGCGTGGATCTCCTCCAGGGTGGCGGCCGCCTGTTCGCGGCAGCGCACGATCCTCGTTCGCTCCGGCGTACCGAGGTGGGCCAGCCACACCGATCGTTTGAGCAGGTCGACGGTCATGTCCGCCAGGCGCTGGACGGTGGTCTGCCCCCAGTCCCAGCCGGCGCCGGTTCTCCCGAGCGCCTCCGCGAGAGGGCCATCGGGGACGAACGACAGCCGTTGCCGCCGAAGCGCGGCGAGCAGTTCGTGCCCGCTCCACTGCTCGGCGGGTCGGCCGCGCTGCCCCATCGCCAGCAGGGGAGCGATCGTGGTGGCCGCGTTCTCGACGCGCACCTCCAGGTACGCCGGCCACGCCCCGTCGGAAAGCTGCTCGGCGACGCCGATCATCGCCGTCGCGAACCGGTCCCGGGCCCGGCGGCGCATTCGCACGGTGGTGTTGCGGCTGCGGATCTCGGTGAGTTCCCGGGATACGGAGTCGGTGGCCCGCAGTCGGGTGAGGACTCCGAGCAGCACCTCGCGGGCCGACGGGAGCGGCATCCCCGGGCCGGCGGCGTCCGCGTGCGGGGCGGGCGGCGGGTCGGCCGCGGGGGAGGGGCAGAGTTGCTCGCCCGGATCCGGGGCGACGTACGCGAGAACCCGGCGCACCTGGAAGCCGGCGGTCTGCCGGTACACCGCCTCCAGGGCCGGGCGGATCGGCTTGTTGAGCAGCACTCCGCCGTCCACCACGTGCTGCGCGTCGCGGAAGTTCGATCGACCCGCCGCGGACTCCCACCGCAGGTCGCTGCCGGGATCTCCGGGGCGCACCCGCACGAAGTGCGGCTCGAACGCACCCGGGAACGACGACGTGCACCGCGCCGCGGCGGCCAACTCGTCGAGTACGGCATCGGCGGCGAGGTCCCCACCGACCGGTCGGCCGTCACGGTAGCCGGCCCGGAGGTCGGCGAACCGGAAGGTGGCGTCGTGATCGGTCTCGGTGATCCCGACACCCAGGTCGTCGGTGAACGTCGTGGACCTGCCCTGCCAGAGCGTCCCGGTCAGCACCAGCTCGATCGGCACCCGTTCATCGTCGGTCCGGCCCGCTGGCGATCCGGTGGTCGAGACGACCTTCTCCAGCGCGTCCCGCACCTTCGGAAGGAAGTAGTCGTCCCCCTTCAGCAGCGATCGTGGACGGCGCGTCAACGGGTCGCGCAACAACCGGTCCAGGCTGCCGTGCTCGTGCCACAGGTCCCGCATGACGGACAGGTCCCCGCCCCTGGCCAGGCCCAGCGCGAGGAAGGCGCCGTTGAGACCGCCCGCCGAGGTGCCCGAGATGACGTCGACGCGAACGTCCGCCCGGAGCAGATCCAGCAGCGACGCGTACGGCGACTCCGGGTCCGTGCGTGCCGCGGCCAGGCGGGCGACCTCGAGGGTGACGCCGCTGATCCACACCGCAAGGCTGACTCCACCAGTCATCACCACGGCAAGGCGGATGTCCTGCCGGTCGGCTCTGTCGCTGGAGGACGCCGGCCGCGGCGGCTCCCGGTCCTCGCCTGTCTGCGCCACTGCTACCCGGCGGTGAGGGCAGGCGGGGGCATGATCATTCGGGCGGATCGTCCGTACATGTCCGACATGGTATGTCGGGTCGGCCGTTCCGTGAAGCACGGCCACGTATCCGGATTCGGGTCGGGCTCGTTGGTCGTGCCATCGGACGTCGTCGAGGGCGCACGCCTCGGCTCATGCGCCGGAACAGGAATGGTGGCCTGACGTGGGGCGTGGCACGTGCACCAGGGGCTGACAGGTGCGCAGGTCGCCGAGCGGGTCGCGAGGGGCTCGGTCAACACGACGGCCCGCCGGAGCAGCCGCACGTTCGGCCAGATCCTGCGCGCCAATCTGCTGACGCGGTTCAACGCGATCATCGCGGTGCTCTGCGGTCTGATCCTGGTCTTCGGCCAGCCGGTCGACGCGCTCTTCGGCTCGGTGGTCGTGGTCAACAGCGCAGTCGGTGTGGTCCAGGAACTGCGGGCGAAGCGGACCCTGGACCGGCTCACCCTGCTCACCGAGGCGCCGGTGCGTGTCCTGCGCGACGGCCGTGAGGTTCCGATCCGGCCGGGTGAGGTGGTCGTCGACGACCTCGTGCTGCTGGGGCCCGGGGAGAAGGTGCCGGTGGACGGGGTGGTCCGGGAGGCCGACGGGGTCGAGATCGACGAGTCGCTGTTGACCGGCGAGTCGGATCCGGTCGAGAAGCGGCGCGGCGACCAGGTGCGGTCGGGCACCTTCGTGGCCGCGGGCAGTTGCCTGCTCGCGGCGACCGGGGTCGGCGAGAAGGCGTACGCGGCTCGGCTCGCCGCCGAGGCCAGCCGCTTCGAGTTGACGGACTCCGAACTCATGACGGCCATCAACCGGTTGCTCCGGCTGGTCACCTGGATCATCGTGCCGATCGGCGGGCTGCTGGTCGTGCGGCTGTTCACCAGCGGGGCCAGCGTCTCCGACGCCGTGGTGGGCAGCGTCGCGGGAGTCGTGCCGATGATCCCCGAAGGGCTCGTGCTGATGACGAGCGTCGCCTTCGCGGTGGGTGTGATCCGGCTCGGCCGGCGCCGGTGCCTCGTGCAGGAACTGCCGGCGGTGGAGGTGCTGGCCCGCGTCGACACGCTCTGCATCGACAAGACCGGCACGCTCACCGAGCCCGGCATGGCGTTGCGCGAGGTGCTGCCGTACGACGGCGTTTCCCCAGGTGTCGCACGGGCGGCGCTCGCGGCGCTCGCCCGCGCGGAGGCGAAGCCGAACCAGACCATGCGGGCCATCGGAGACAGCCTCTCCGCCGACGGCTGGCACGCGGGCGAGACCGTGCCGTTCTCCTCGGCACGCAAGTTCTCGGGCGCGTCCTTCCCGGAGCACGGCACCTGGCTCGTCGGTGCGCCCGACGTCCTGCTGCCCGACGACGACCCGGCCCGACGCGAGGCCCAGGGTCTTGCCGCGACGGGTCGACGGGTGCTGGCCCTCGTGCGGTCGGCCACGCTGACCAGCCGCGACCGCAGGACCGCCGCCCTCGTCGTTCTCGAACAGCGGGTACGGGCCGACGCCCCGGACATGGTCCGGTACTTCGCCGCGCAGGGCGTCGACGTGAAGGTGATCTCCGGCGACGATCCGGCCGCGGTGGGCGCGATCGCGCGGCAGGTCGGCATCCCGTCGGCTGATGCGCCAGTCGACGCGCGCTCGCTGCCGCAGGAGCCGGACGCGCTCGCCGACGCCGTCGCCGGCCACACCGTCTTCGGCCGGGCGACACCGCAACGGAAGCGGGAGTTCGTGGCCGCCCTGCACGCGCGGGGTCGCACCGTGGCGATGACGGGCGACGGGGTCAACGACGCGCTGGCGCTCAAGGACTCCGACCTGGGCGTCGCCATGGGCTCCGGTAGCCCGGCCACCCGGGCGGTCGCGCAGGTGGTCCTCCTCGGCGACAACTTCACCGCGCTGCCGCACGTGCTCGCCGAGGGACGCCGGGTGCTGGCCAACATCGAACATGTCGCGAACCTGTTCCTCACCAAGACCGTGTACGCGGCGCTGCTCGCGCTGCTCGTAGGCATCGCCCAGGTGCCGTTTCCGTTCCTGCCCCGGCACATCACCATCGTCGGGACCCTGACGATCGGCGTGCCCGGCTTCTTCCTCGCGCTCGCTCCGAACAGCGGACGGGCGCGGCCGGGTTTCGTTCCCCGCGTCCTGCGGTTCGCCGTTCCCGCCGGTGTCGTGGCCGCTTCCACGACGTTCGCCGCGTACGCCGTCGCCCGGTTCAACACGGCGTCGAGCCTGCGGGCGGACCGTTCCACCGCCACGCTCACCCTGTTCCTCGTCGCGTTCGCGGCACTCGTCGTCATCGCCCGGCCGTACACCCGGTGGCGGCTTGGCCTGTTGGCGGTGATGGCCGGCTGCTTCGCGGCCGTGGCCGTGCTGCCCGGACTGCGGCAGATCGCCGACCTCACCTTCCCCGAACCGCGCGACACCCTCGCCGGGCTGGGGCTCGCCGTGCTCGGCGCCGCCGTCCTCGTCGTGCTGCTGCGACTCGACCGCTGGCTGACGAGGGTCGGCTGAGCGAACTGCCTCCTGACGTCGGAGGACGAGGCCAGCCAGGGCGGTCCGGGCAGGCCCGCAGCGGAACGCGGGTGCTCAGGCGGCGGGGTGCGCGAGCGTCACGGCGATCGCCGGTCCGAACGCGACGCTGAGCAGGTAGGCGAGATTGAACAGACCCAGGGCCTCGGCCCGACGCGAGGCGGCTACGACGTCGGTCGCTCGCAGGGCGAGTACTCCCTGGCCGGTCGCGGCGGCCAGCGAGCCGAGCGCCATCGCCGCGAGCAGCAGCGGTACGGCGGTGGTGACCGCCGCCAGCAGCGGCGCGGCGGCGCCGGTGACGAGCAACGCGGCGGCCGCGACGCGGCGGGGCACCCGCACGGACGCCGCGACGAGGAACCCGGAGCAGAAGCCGCCGAGCAGGTACGGCGCCAGCAGCACGATTCCGCTGCGGGTGCCGTCCCATCCCGCGTGCTCCCGCAGCAGGTCCGGCGCGGCGTAGAGCAGGGCGAAGTTCACCACCCCCAGCGCGAAGGCCGACGCGCACGCCGCGAGGAACCGGCCGTTGCGTGCCACCGCGGCGGGCAGGAAGCCGTCCGGACGGATCCTGATCCAGGCCACCAGCGCGAGCAGCAGCGCGACGGTGGCCGGGCCGGCCACCAGCGGTCGGTGCGGAATGAGGACGGCCGCGGTGACCAGCATGGACAACAGAACCATGCCGAGGGGGTCGAACGACACCGGCGCCGCGTCCGGCGAGGTGGTGCCGCGGCGAGCCGCGGGCACGGCGAGCACCGCCAGCAGCGGCAACGCCAGCGCCGCCTGCCACGAGGAGATGTCGGCGACCAGCGCGCCGGTCAGCGGGCCGGTGGCCCCGACGACCGCCAGCGACGCGGTGACAACCCCCATCTGCCGGGCCGAGTCGGCCAGCTTCATCGCCGTCACGGTGAGACCGGCGGACCCCAGTGCCTGCACCGCCGCGCCGGCGACCAACGCCGGCACGCTCGGCACCAGCACGAGCAGGAGCGTCCCCGCGCCCAGCAGCACGGCCGAGACGGTCAGGACCGCCCGTACGCCGCGCCGGGCCAGCAGCGCCGCCAACAGCGGCGTCCCCAACGCGATCCCCCAGCCGAAGGCCGTCACGCCGGCGGCCGCGGCCTGTTCGTCGGTACGCGTCGCGCGCGCCACGTCGTCGAGGAGCAGGGCCGGTGCGGCGATCCCGTACGACAGCGGGCCGGCCAGCAGGGCGAGCCAGGGTGTGGCCACCCGCCCTGGTGCGAACGGCCGGTGACCGTGAGCGGCCCGGGGCTCTTGCAGACGATCCATCTCATTCCTCCGGTGTCGGCTCGGATCAGCCTCCCCGGGGTCGCTCACCACCGGCTGACGGCCGGCTGACGTACGCGTCGGCGCCGCGACCCGGTGGGCGGGCCGACGGCCGGCGGACGTTCGCGGGGCGGGACCGTCGACTGGCTAGTGTGAAGTCGTGATGTTCGGGGTGCTGGGCGGGATCGCGGTCTGGACGTCGGACGGCAGAGACGTCACCGTGCCCGGCCTGAAGGTTCGTGCTCTCCTGGCTGACCTGCTGGTGCACGAGGGACGCCCGGTCTCCGCCGACCGGCTGATCGAGGATCTCTGGGGTGACGAGGCGCCGGGCAAGGCGCTCGGGGCACTCCAGACCAAGGTGTCGCAGTTGCGCCGCGCGCTGGAGACGGGTGAGGCGGGTGGCCGTGCGCTGGTCGAGTCCGGCGATGCCGGCTACCGGCTGCGGGCGTCGCCGGAGTCGGTCGACGCCTGTCGCTTCGCCGCGCTGGTGGGGCGTTCGCGCGCGCAGCGGGAGCCGGCGGGGCGGGCGGCGACGCTGACGGAAGCCCTGTCGCTGTGGCGTGGTTCCCCGTACGCCGACTTCAGGGACGAGCGGTTCGTGCGCCAGGCGGCCGAGCGGCTCGACGAACAGCGCCTGGCCGCGCTGGAGGACCTGGCCGAGGCCCGGCTCGATCTCGGCGAGCACCACCTGCTCGCCGGTGAGCTGGCCGACCTGGTCGCACGCCATCCGTGGCGTGAGCGGCTACGGGCCGCGCACCTGCGCGCCCTGTACGGCTCGGGACGGCAGCGTGAAGCCCTGTCCACGTACGAGCAGTTCCGTCGGCAGGTGCGCGACGAACTCGGCATCGATCCCGGCCGGGAGTTGGCCGAGCTGCATCGGGCGATCCTGCGCCAGGACCCCGCCCTGCGGCCGCCGGCACCGCCGTCGACTCCGGCCCGGACCAACCTGCCGGCCCCTGTGTCACCCGGCCCGTACGGCGGACTGATCGGGCGTGAGACGGCCGTCGAGGCGGTACGGGAGCGGCTCACGAGCGAGCGGCTGGTGACCCTGACCGGGATGGGCGGGGTGGGGAAGAGCCGGTTGGCGCTCGAGGCCGCCCGGGTGCTGGCCGACACGTTCCCCGCCGGGGCCTGGCTCGTCGAGCTGGCGGGCCAGCCGCACTGCGGCGGCCAGGCGACCTGCACCGAGCTCGTCGAGCTGTTGGCGGCGACTCTGGAGATCCGGGACGACAGCCCGCCCGGCCTGCCCGGTGAGCGACCACGCGAGCCGATGGACCGGCTGGTCGCCGCGCTGCGGGACCGGCGGATGCTGCTGCTGCTCGACAACTGCGAACACGTGGTGGCGCCGATCGCCGAACTGACCGAGAGCCTGCTCGGCGCCGCGGCCGACCTGCGCATCCTGGCGACGAGCCGCGAACCGCTCGGGATCCCCGGCGAGGTGGTCCTTCCGGTGCCGCCGCTGGCCCTGCCGGAGCCCGGAGCCACGGCGGAGCAGATCGCCGACGCCCCGGCGGTCCGGCTCTTCGCCGCCCGCGCCCGCGCCACCGAGCCGGGGTTCACGGTCGACGCGCGGAACACGGACACGATCGCCACCGTCTGCCGGCGCCTCGACGGCGTACCGCTGGCGCTGGAACTGGCCGCGTCCCGGCTGCCCGTTCTCGACCCGGGCGAGCTGGCGGCGCGGCTCGACGACCGTTTCCGGCTGCTGTCGTCCGGCCGGCGCACCGCGCCCGCCCGTCAGCAGGGGCTGCGCGCCATGATCGACTGGAGTTGGGAGTTGCTGTCGGCTCCCGAACGCGCGGTGCTGCGCCGGCTGGCGGTCTTCGCCGACGGCGCCACCCTGGCTGCCGCCGAGCAGGTGTGCCCGGGCGGGCAGGTGGCGTCGGAGGAGGTCCTCGACGTGCTGGCACGCCTGATCGACCGCTCGCTGGTCATGGTGCGGCACGGCGAGAGCCCGCGACGCTACCGGCTGCCGGAGACGGTGGCCGCGTACGGTCTCGAACAGCTCGACCGCGCCGGCGAACTGCCCGCGACCCGCCGTCGTCACGCCGCGTGTTTCGCGCGTCTCGCCGAGCAGGCCGCCCGGCGGCTACGTGGTCGCGAGCAGAGTCGCGCGCTGCGCGAGCTCGACGCCGAGAACGCGAACCTCCGGGCGGCACTCGACGTCGCCGCCACCGACGGTCAGGCCCGCGTGGGCTTGGCGCTCGCCACCTCGTTGTGCTGGTACCGGCTGCTGCGGGGCCGGTTCGGGGAGATGAGCCGGTCCCTGCGGACGGCGTTGGACATCGTTCCGGGCAGCGCGGACGACGCCGCACCGGACACCCTGCGGCGCCATGCGGACATGTGGCTGACCGCCCTCGCCACCCGTGACGGTGACCCGACCGCCCCCCGGCAGCGGATCCTGGAGCGCTACCGGGACGCCGACGGGCCGGAGAAGGCGTTCGCGCAGTGGTTGTTCGCCTCCATGATGCTCGGCTCCGGAGATCCGGGGGAGGCCGCCGACCTCGTCGACGCGGCGCTGGCGGCGTTCCGCGCCGACGGGGACCAGTGGGGCATCGCTGCCGCCTGCGCCACCCGGGCGGACCTCGCGCTCGTACACCGCAGCGACCTGCCCGCCGCGCAGCGTGACTGCGAGACCAGCCGGTCGCTGTTCGGGCAGCTCGGCGACAGCTGGGGACAGGTGCATCCGACGAGCCTGTTGGGGACCCTGGCCGAGATCCACGGCGACTACGACCTGGCCGCCGCGCACTACCGGGAGGCGCTGCGCACCGCCGAGCACCTGCGGCTGTGGACGTCGGTGTCGCGGCAGCTGGCCTGCATCGGCCGGCTCGCCCTGTTGCGCGGTGATCTCGACGAGGCCGCCGCCAGTCACGACCGCGCGCTACAGGTCGCGCGGGAACAGTCGAGCCGCTCCGCCGCCGCCTTCGCCGGCACGGGCCTGGCGATGATCGCGCGACGGCGGGGCGACCTCGACGCCGCCGAGGCCCAGCAGCACGACCTGCTCGACTGGAACCGGCACGCCGGCTATCTGCCGGGCTGCGCGCTCGCGCTGGCCGAGTTGGGGTTCATCGCGGAGCACCGGGGCGACGCCGTCCGCGCCGAGCGCCGCCACCGTGAGTCGCTCGACGCGGCGCGCGCCGCCGGAGACCACCGGGCGGTCGCCCTGGCCCTCGAAGGGCTGGCCGGGGCCGCCGGCCTCGGCGGTGACCCGCGCCGTGCCGCGCGGCTGCTCGGCGCGGCCCGCACGCTGCGCGAGGCCGCCGGAGCGCCGCTGCCCCCCGGCGAACGGCACGACGTCCAGCGCGTGACCGGCCGCCTCCGGGAGGCGCTCGGCGGCGGGGAACTCGCTGCCGAGATGAGCCATGGCGCGCAGCTCGACCTCGACGACGCGGCGCTCAGCGGCCTCGGTCAGGCGACGGTCAGCGGACGGTAAGCCTGCCCGGCACGGTTGACCGAGAACCGAGCCGAGCCAGGAGGCAACCGTGCAGACCGATGCCAGGATCGCCGTCATCTACTACTCCGCCACCGGCACCGTGCACCGGCTCGCGCAGGCGTTCGTCGACGGCGCGGCCGACGCCGGCGCGGAGGTCCGCCTGCGCCGGGTGGCCGAGTTGGCGCCGGAGCAGGTCGTCGATGCCAGACCGCAGTGGCGGGCCCACCTCGACGCCACCGCCGATGTCCCGCTCGCCACCCTGGACGACCTCCGGTGGGCCGACGGGTACGCCTTCGGCACGCCGACCCGGTTCGGGAACGTCTGCTCCCAGCTGCGCCAGTTCCTCGACACCACGACCGCCCCCTGGCAGGCGGAGGAACTGGCCGACAAGCCGGCGACCGGCTTCACCGCCACCTACGAGGAGCACGGTGGGCAGGAGGCGACCCTGCTCAGCCTCTACCAGACCTTCCACCACTGGGGAGCGGTCGTCCTGCCCACCGGCTACCTGAACTACGACACCGCGCACGCCGCCGGCGGAAACCCGTACGGCGTCAGCCTCGTGGAGAGCCGCGCCGGCCGGGATCCCGGGTACGCCCGGGCCGTCCTCGACACGGCCCGCTTCCAGGGTGCGCGCCTCACCCGCATGGCAGCCGCCGTCGCCGCCGCCCGCGCGGAGCGCCAGCCCGGCTAGCAGCCCGGCGACGGCAGCAGTACGGCGTGCGGGACGAGACCGTACGTGGCGACGAAGGGCTCGCGCCTCCTGACGCACCACTACCACCTGGGTGAGAGACGAGGGGAAATCATGCTGACAACGACCACAGCCGATCCGACCAACCGGGCCAGCCAGGTCACCGTGCTCGGCCTCGGCGACATGGGATCGGCGATCGCCAGGACGTTCCTCGACCGCGGACACCGTACGACGGTCTGGAACCGGACCGCGAGCAAGGCCCTGCCGCTGGTCGACGCCGGCGCCACGGCCGCCGCGACCGCCGCGGAGGCGGCGGCCGCGAGCCCGCTCGTCGTGGTGTGTCTGCTCGACGGCGCAGCGGTCGACGAGGTGCTCAGCTCCGTGGACGCCGCAGTCGCGGGCAAGGTCCTGGTGAACCTGACGAGCGGCTCGCCTCAGCAGGCACGGGCCAACGATCGCTGGGCGAGAGCGCGCGGCGCCGAGTACCTCGACGGCAAGATCATGGGAGATCCGCCCTACGTCGGTACGCCGCACGTCATGTTCCCGTTCAGCGGTTCCCGTACCGCCTTCGAGGCGCACGGGCCGATGCTGCGGGAGTTGGGCACCGTCGTCTACCACGGGGAGGAGGCGGGCTCGGCCGCCGTCGAGTTCATGGCGCAGGTCGCGGTGGGCTACGAGATCCTCATCGGGTTCCTGCACACGCTCAGGCTGGTGCAGGCGGAAGGGGTCGACGTGGCGGAGTTCGCGGAGCGTGCCGCCAAGAACGTGGCCGCGCTGCCACCGCTGTTGACGTCGATCGGCAACGCGGTCGGGGCCGGCGAGTACCCACCGGATCTCGGCCCGCTCAACGTCCAGGCCGCGCTGATGGACGACCTGATCAGCCATCGGGAATCCATCGGCGTGGAGGCCGTGCGGATGCGGGAGGTCAAGGGCCTGATGGACCGCCGGATCGCTGACGGCTTCGGCGCTCAGGGATTCTCGAGCCTGTTCGAGCTGTTGGCGAAGTCCTGACGGCGGCTTCCCAGGGGCCGGGGGAGACGCCACAGCCCGCGCGGCGTCGTTCCACGTAGGGCGTGCGTCCACGGCCTGGGCGGGGGCGTCCGGACGCCGGGATGGGGTGAGGTCTCCGGTAGGGGGCTGTTCGGCGGGAACAGGCCCGAACCGGAGACCTCGCGGCTACGCCTTGGCGCCGGCCTTCTTGGCGGTGGCGGACTGGCCGACCGCCTGGGTGAACACGGGGAGGTAACCGAGGGACTGCCCGGTCGCCATCGGGTGGTACGAGTTCGACAGGTTCAGGATGTCGACGGCGTGGATCCACTTGTTGCCGCTGCAGATCTGGTGCCCGACGAAGATGCTGCGTACGTCGGCGAAGGTGAACCCGGCGCGGGCCGCGGCGGCGGCGATCAGGCTGTCGGCCAGGTTGATGCCCTCGTTGACCTTCGCGCGGGCCGCCTCGCCGATGCCGAGGCAGACCGTGCCGAGCTGGTAGAAGACCGGGTAGCTCAGCACCACGACCTTCGCGTTCGGGGCCTTGCTGCGGATCGCGGCGTAGGCCCGGTCGAGCAGGCCGGGGAGGTTCGCCCGGGCCTGGACCTGGGCCGCGTCCACCGCGGCGATGCAGGCGCTGGAGCCCTGGAGGGCGCAGGTGCTCATGATGGTGCCGAACCCGGCGTCGTTGCCGCCGATGGTGATGCTGACCAGGGTGGTCTGTGCGCTGAGCGCGGCGACCTGGGAGTTGATCACATCGGTCGTCTTCGCGCCGCCGCAGGCCACCGACTTGTAGGAGGCCGGCGCGTTGGCCGCCGCCCAGAGGGCGGAGAACGCCTTGGTGCTGCGCTTGCAGGCGCCGCTCTCCGTGGTGTAGCTGCCGGCGCCGACACCTGAGGCGTACGAGTCGCCGAGCGCCACGTAGTGGTGGCCGGCGGCCTGCGCCGGGCTGGCCAGCCCCAGTACCGCGAGTGTCGCGGAGAGGACGCCTGCGAGCAGGCTCAGCGTTCGGGATCTGGTCATGTACCCCTCCAAGGTCCACCGGTTGGTGAACGATTAATAGCACTACATCGATGTTTAGGGATAGATGCAGATCGACTCGATGTGGCGATCGGGTGGAACTGAGGGGTGGGCTCGGCGCGGGGGCCGGGCCCGCCCGGCCCAGGACGCCGGATCCGGTGACCTGGCCGTCGATGTCGCGGGGGCGTCGACGCGTGCGGTGCCGGCAGACCCGTCGGCCATCGCCGGTTTTTTCGATGTTGCGGCCGTGTCCCGCCATCCGGTCGTGGCGGATGAAGGGAGCCGGCCGGTGGGTCGCGGGCCGGGCTTGCTGACCTGCCAAGTCGCGGCGAATAGCGACCAATCGCCGCAGGCGCCACTCGTCGGGCTCTCCGGACCCAAGGTGTGAGAAGCGGCCGAGTCAGGCCAACCGTCACTCTTGCAATCAATGTGAATTCCATGAATAGATCGAACGCATCCGGTCGGGTGAGCCTCACCAACCGATCGGGTGCCCGGGGCTACCTGACAGGCAGCCCGTGCTCAGCTCCATGGAGGTACCACATGCGACACTCCGGGTCTTCGCTGCGCCGCGTCACCGCACTCTCGGTGGCCGGCGCGCTGGTCGTCGGCACGTTGACCAGCAGTCCCGCTCAGGCAGCACCCGCGACGCCCGCTTCCCCCGACCAGGCCACCGCGCTCGCCGCCGCACTCGGCGACCGCTCCGGCGGGGCGTACGCCGGGGCCGACGGCGCCATGGTCGTCACCGTGACCGACGACGCCGCTGCCCGTAAGGTCCGCGCGGCCGGCGCGACCCCGAAGCTCGTCGCCCGAGGTGCGAAGGACCTCGCCCGGGCCACCGCCGCGCTGGACAGCGCCGCGCGGGTGCCCGGCACCGCCTGGTGGACCGACCCGGCGACCAACCAGGTCGTGGTCTCCGTCGACAGCACGGTGACCGGCGCGAAGCTGGACCGCGTCGAGGCCGTCGCGGAGCGGCTCGGCGGTACCGTCCGCATCCAGCGGGAGGCCGGCACGCTCAGCACCCGGGCCGCCGGTGGCGAGGCCATCTACGCCGAGGGCGGCGGCCGCTGCTCGCTCGGCTTCAACGTCCGCAGCGGCGACACCCACTACTTCCTCACCGCCGGGCACTGCACCGACATCACCGCCAACTGGTACGCCGACTCCGGGCAGGGCAACCTGCTCGGCACCGGCGGCACCGGCAGCTTCCCCGGCAACGACTACGGCATCGTGCAGCACACCAACCCGGCCGCCGCCGACGGCAGCGTCTACCTCTACGACGGCACCACCCGCGACATCACCGGCGCGGCCGAAGCCTTCGTCGGGCAGTCGGTGCAGCGCTCCGGCAGCACCACCGGCCTGCACGGCGGCGCGGTCGAGGCGACCAACGCCACGGTGAACTACGCCGAGGGCAGCGTCAGCGGGCTGATCCGCACCACGGTCTGCGCCGAGCCGGGCGACAGCGGCGGCGCGCTCTTCAGCGGAAGTACCGCCCTGGGCCTGACCTCGGGTGGCAGCGGCAACTGCTCCTCCGGCGGAACCACCTACTTCCAGCCGGTCACCGAGGCGCTGAGCGTCTACGGAGTGGAGATCGTCTGACAGTCGCCACAGCAGCGGGGCCGCCGGTGACCGGCGGCCCCGCTGCTTTTCCCAGGCCGCTGATCCGGCCGACGGGTGCGGCTAGAACGGGAAGCGGCCGCGGCGCCACTGCCAGTGGCGGCCGGCCTTCAGGTGGTCGACGACCGCGCGCTGGAGCACGGTGCGGCGCGGCAGCTCGTCGAGCGGCGTGGTCAGGGTGCGGAACACGAACCGCAGCACCTCGACGTCGGCGTCCAGCCCCTCCGGATCCGGATCCTCGTGGGGCTCCAGCGCGAACCTCCGCTGGAACCGGGCGATGTGGGAGTCCTCGGGCAGGTACTCCAGCAGTTGCGGATCCAGCAGCCACGAGCCGCAGGAGAACGCCGTGTGGCGCTCGTCGGGGAAGTGGCGCGGGAAGAACGCCCGGGCCTCGTCGAGCGACGCCGCGACCGACTCCGGGGTCAGCGGCCCCGCCTCGGGGACGTGCAGGGCGATGCTGGTGTCGCCGCGCTGGTGTTGCAGCCGGCCCAGCTCGTAGAGGCCGCCGCGGGCGTGCAGCGTCAGCCAGCTCTGCATGACCGGCCAGCCCTCGCGGCGCATCCGCCGGTCGATCGCGAGGTTGCGGCCCAGGTCCGCGAGGGTCGCCCATGACACGGCGTCGGCGATGCCGTGGTCGCGGTGGTACCCCCTGACGACGTCGACCAGGGCCAGGTACGCGTACACGTAGAGATGCCGCCAGGCGGGGCCCCGCTCGCGCGGCAGCGCCGGACCGGGCGGCAGCCAGGCGTGGCCCCCGAGATCGGCGCGGACCAGGGCGGTCGACCGGTCGAGCAGCCAGCGCAGCTCCGGAGTCCACAGCGGAGAGTCGGGGTCGGGCCAGCCCGCCATGATCTCGGCGGCGTCGTCCGGCCGCACCGCGAGCCGGTCGAGGAGCGCGGGCGCGTCGGCCCTGGCGGGCAGCGGCGCCGACGGCCGGTCGCCGGCGAGCCGGTGCAGGCGGTCGATGTCCTCGACGGGTACGCCGAGCCGGGCGGCGGTGTCGTCCAGATCCACGCGGACGACCCTACCGGCCGGTCGGCGTCCTCCCCGGCCCGTGCCGCACGGCCGGGCGGCACGCGTCCGCAGCGTCCACGCGCCGGGCCGGGACTGTCACCACCCGGTGACAGCAATCGACCTTGTCAAATATTTACAGATCCGTATACCGTGCCGTTGGTAAGTTCCGGACCCGGACGAAGGGCGGGCGCATGGCAGCCAGTGGGGCGGCGGTGACGCATCGGGCGATCGACCAGGGTCGGTTCATGCTCGATGGCTCACTCGACCTCAGCGCACCGTTCACCTCCGTGGCCGACGTGACGATCGGCGGCCGACTGCACGAGTTCACGGCCGGCGCGGTCGGGCTCGCGGACGACGTGGCCCGGACGCTCGGCGTCGAGACGTTCGACGAGGAACTCACCTACCAGGGCGGCACGCTGGCGACCGCGCGCATCCGGTCCTACGACCCGCAGATCCAGTTGGCCGAGGAGCGGCTCGTGGCGGTCTGGCGGGGACGACGACACTGCTTCTTCACCGAGATGTACGGCGCGTCGACCACCGATCTGCTCGGGGCGTTGCGGACCCTGCGCGTCGAGGAGCACGACGACGGGTTGGCCCTGCGCCCGGCCTCGAAGACCGGGGCCGAGTTCGCCGAACCCGCCACCGTCCTCAAGGAGATCCCCGGGCTCGGCCTGCTGGAGATCGCCCCGCTCACCAAGCAGCGTGCCGGACAGTTGCCCTCCTGGCGCGGCCTCCAGACGCGGGCGGGCGAGCTCTTCCGGGACGTCCTGCCCGACGGGCAGCCCTACTTCGTACTGGCGGCGGCGGACGCCTGGCTCAGCCTGGTGCCGTTCGGCGACACGGCCGTGGAGCAGGTGCCCACCCTGGTCGACCGGCTCCGCGTCCAGACGGTCCGGTAGGTCGGGATGTCCGGGCTGCTGGCCGGCGTGGCCACGTACACCGTCCTGTTCACTTTGCTCGTCAGCACCGCCGAGCACCTGTCGCGGCCGGCGCCGCTCGCCCGGGCCCTGGCCGCGCACCGGGTGCTTCCGGCTCCGGTCGCGGTCGCCGTCGTCGCCATCGCCGGCGAGGGACTGCTCGCCGGCGCCGGGATCGTGGCGCTGCTCCACCCCGCCGGCGAGCGCCTGCTCGTCGCCGTCCTCGTCGGCAGCGGCGCGCTACTCGCCCTCTACGCCGGCTACGGCCTGTACGTGCGCTCGACCGGGCGCGCCGGGTCGTGCGGATGCTCCCGGGTGGAACTGCCGATGACCGGTTGGGTGGTGGCACGGGCGGCGATCCTCGCCGGGCTGGCACTGCTCGCGCTGTCGCTGTCCGGCTCGATCGTCGCGCCGGACCGGGCCGACGCCGCCCTCGCCGTCGTGCTGCTGGCCTCCGCCACGTTCACCACGCTGCTGTGGCACCTGCCCGCCGCGATGTACGAGCCGGCGCCGGCGACAGCCGGGCGGCCCACGACCCGCCGGTCCATCGGCACGACAGAGGGAGGCCTTGCCGGATGAGCTTCCAGACCAGCGCACTGATCCTGAGCTGGATCGCGATCCTCCTGCTGGCCTTCACGGTCTCGGGCCTGGTACGCCAGGTGCACGCGCTGTCGAGCGGGGCGGTCCAGCGCCGTCCCGAGTCGGTCGGTCTGCGGCCCGGCGCACCGGCCCCCGGATTCGCCCGGCTGGCGCCGGCGGCCCCGACGGTTCCCTTGGTGCTGCTATTCCTGGAGCCCGACTGCGGGACGTGCACCGAGGTGCTGGCCGAGGCGGGCGAGCACGTCCGCCCCGGCCTGGAGTTCCGGGTCCTCTACCGGGAGGACCCCCCGGCGCGGGCGGCGGAGCTGCCGATCACCGTGCTCGGCGGGCAGGCGGAACTGTTCGAGCGGTACGACGCCCTCGCCACGCCGTTCGCCACCGTCGTCGACGCGGCCGGGCGGGTGCTCCGCGCCGAGCCGGTCGGCTCCCGGGCGGCACTGCACCGCCTGCTCGACGAAGTCGACGGCCCACCCGGCGGCCCCGCACCGGCGGTCGCCACGAATCAGGGAGATCGGGCATGACCGGTATCGACACGGTGCCCTGGTTGCGCGGGGACGACCCGGGGACCGGCGCCGCCGTCCGGCGGGTGCCGGTGCAGCCGGGCGGCCGCAGGCGCGCGGGCTGGGCGCTGTCGCGACGCACCCTGCTCCGGGCGGGCACCGCGGTGGGGATGGCCGCGCTCAGCGTGTTCCCGGCGGCCCGCCGCGCGTACGCCGACGGCTACACGATCTATGCCGGGTGCCCGACGTACGCCAGCGACCACAACTGCTCACCGGGGTGCGGCCCGAGCACGATCTTCGCCGACTCCTGCAACACCAGCGGGACGTACGCCGGCTTCCACAAGAACGACGGCGTCACCTGGATCCTGCGGCCGAACCAGTGCTACGGCGGCACCTACGACGGCTGGCTGTGGGCGTACAACGGCGCGTGCGGCGCCTGCGCGTGCTCGGTCGAACGCCGGTGCCACGACGGGTACAAGAAGACCAGCTCGGGCTGGGTGAAGTCGATCTGCCGCTGGAACACCAAGTGCGGATGCCTGGGCACGGCCAGCTGGCCCACCACCCGGCGGAGCAACACCGGGGTGAACGTCTACACCGTGCAGCACCTGCTGACCGCCCGCGGGCACGCGACCGAGATCGACGGGATCTTCGGTGGCGACACGGAGGCGAAGGTGAAGAGCTTCCAGGCGGCGGCCGGCCTCGGTGCCACCGGTGTCGTCGACGCGACCACCTGGCCGAAGCTCGTGAGCACGGTCCGCTCCGGGAACAGCGGCCACGCCGTCAGCGCCGCGCAGCGCCAGCTGAACAGGCGCGGCTACGCGCTGGTGGTCGACGGGTCCTTCGGCCCGGCGACGGACAGCGCGGCGCGCGACTTCCAGCGGCAGAACGGGCTCACGGTCGACGGGGTCGTCGGGGTGAACTCCTGGCGGACGCTGACCGGCGCCGCCGTATGACCCGGACACTGCCGGGGCACGCCCGGGCGGCACTACGCCGGGCCGGCGACCCTCTCGTACCCCTGCTGCTGCTCGCCGTCGGTGCGCTCGCCGCCGCCGCGTACGGGCACGTGCTCACCTGGGCGATGATCGGAGGGCTCGCGGGTTACACGCTCTCCGGCTCCGTTTGAACGCACAACAGCGCGCACGCGCTGGCCTCGCCCGGGTGGCGGGATCGAGATCGGCAGGGCGTCGTCCTCACCCTATTCGTCGTGGGGTTGATCGTCGGCGGCCTGCTCAGCGGATCGGTGCTGGGGTTGCTCTCCGGCCTGTCCGCTCCCTTGCCCGTCGCGTGGCGGTACGCGGGCATCGTGGGGGTGGCGGTGCTGGGGCTGCTCCGCGAGGTGGGTCTGGTGTCGATCCGGCTGCCGCAGAACGCCCGGCAGGTGCCGCAGGACGTGCTCCAGCGCAGCCTGCGCCGTGGGGCGTTGCAGTTCGGCTTCGAGATGGGCACCGGGGTGCGCACCTACGTCTCGGCGAGTGCTCCGTACGTGCTGGCGGTCGCTCTGCTCCTCGGCGGCCAGCGCCTGCACGTCGCGATGCTCGCCGGGGTCGGATTCGGCGTCGGACGCGCGATGACCCCGCTGGCCCGCCGCGCCGCCGGCACCGGCGACAGGTGGGACGCCGACCTGCGGGTACGGATCCGGACGATCACCGTCACGGCGGGCGTCGTGCTCGTCGTCGCCCTCGGCCTGCTGGCCGTGCGGCAGTTCTGAACGCGGCGCGACGCCCCGACGCCGTCCACCGCGACGGTCAGCCGCGACCGGCCGCGCACGTGTCGTGCCGGCCGGGACCCGCGCGGACGTCGCCCCGACCCTGCCGCGCGAGGGTCACGCGCGGGTGTGGTGACCCGCCTTGACGACCTGGTCGTACTCACTGCGCCGGGCGTCGTAGGCGGCCTCCAGGAACGTCTCCGAGTCCGGGCCCACCGGCAGCCGGAGCGGCGGCGACTCCAGCTGGCTGAGCCGCCAGACCACGTCGGCGAAGAGCTCGGGGGAGTTCACCTCGATCTTGGCGTTCATGCTGCGCAGGGCGCCGAGCAGGCCGTCGCTGACCGGCGTGTACTCCGGGATCCGTTGCTCCGGCATCACCAGGTTGGCGCTGTACCCGGTGGCGAAGCCGCCCGGCTGGAGGATGGTGACCTTCACCCCGAGGTGCCCGGCCTCGGCGGCCAGCGACTCGGCCGCTCCCTCCACCGCGAACTTGCTCGCCGTGTAGGCGGCCAGCCCGGGGAAGGGAACCATGCCGGCGACCGAGCTGACGAAGACCGCGTGCCCGTGGCGCTGCGCCCGCCACAGCGGCAGCACGGCCCGGGTGAGCCGCCACGGCCCGAACACGTTGGTGTCGAACTGCGCGGCGAGTTCCGCGTCGGAGACCTCCTCGAAGGTGCCGAACTGGCCGTAGGCGGCGTTGTTGACCAGGACGTCGACCCCGCCGAAGGCGTCCACCGCCCGCGCGACCGCCGCCACGCACTGCGCCGGATCCCGTACGTCCAGCGCGGCGGCCACCACGTTGCCCGGATACCGGGCCACCAACGCGTCGAGGGTCTCCGGTCGCCGGGCCGTCGCCAGCACCTGCTCCCCCTCGGCGGCGAGCCGGGCCGCGAGGGCCTGACCGAGTCCGCTCGAACACCCCGTGATCAACCAACGCTTCGCCATCGCTCCCGACCCGCCCAATCCGAAGGGTCACCCGTCGGGTGCAGATTGTCAGAGCCCTCGGCGAGGGTGAAGGGACCTCGGCTGTCGCCAACCGGATTCGTCGGGTACCCGGCGCACCGCCGGCCGCTGACCGAGGATGCGACGGCCGGTTGGCCCCAGCTCCCCGGGGTGGCCCGCGGCGACCTGTCCCCGCCGCCGGATCTTGATGATGGGAACGGCCGGTATCCTGGATCGGGTACGGAGTGTGACCATATATCCGCTATTTCGAGGGGTGACCATGTCCGATCACGCGTCCGGCCGCATCGAGGTCACCCGCCTGCGGGAACTGCTCGACGGGCCGTGGGCCGACGTCCGCAACGCGCACCGGGACCAGCTCGACGCGCGCTTCCTCCCGGTGTACGGCGAGACCGGTGACCAGGCGCGCGAGCGGATCACCCGGTTGATCGCCGAACTCCCCGTCAAGCTGGGCATCGCGTCGGCCTTCCCCACCGAGTACGGCGGCAGATCCGATGTCGGCGGCTCGATCGTGGCCTGCGAGATGCTGGCGCAGATCGACCTGTCGCTGATGGTCAAGGCGGGCGTGCAGTGGGGCCTGTTCGGCGGCGCGGTCGACGCCCTCGGCACCCGGCGGCACCACGACGCCTACCTGCGGGACATCGTCTCGGGCAAGATCCTCGGCTGTTTCGCGATGACCGAGACGGGCCACGGCTCGGACGTCCAGCAGCTGCGTACCACCTGCACCTACGACCCGCGGACGCAGACCTTCGATCTGCACACCCCGCACGAGGCGGCCCGCAAGGACTACATCGGCAACGCGGCCCGGGACGGGCGGATGGCCGTGGTCTTCGCGCAGCTGATCACCGAGGGGCGGCGGCACGGTGTGCACGCGTGGCTGGTGCCGATCCGCGACGCGCAGGGCGACCCGCTGCCGGGCGTGACCATCGGCGACGCCGGGCCCAAGGCCGGCCTGCTCGGTGTCGACAACGGGCGGCTCAGCTTCGAGCACGTGCGGGTGCCGCGGGACATGCTGCTGGACCGGTACGGTCAGGTCGCGGAGGACGGGACGTACTCCAGCCCGATCGAGGACGACTCCCGGCGCTTCTTCACGATGCTCGGCACCCTGGTCCGCGGCCGGGTGAGCGTGGGCGGCGCCGCGTCGGCGGCGACCAAGTCGGCGCTGGCCATCGCGGTGCGCTACGGCGACATCCGCCGCCAGTTCGACACGCCCGACGCGGACCGGGAGGTGCTGCTCAACGACTACCTGGCCCACCAGCGCAAGCTGCTGCCAGCCCTCGCCACCACGTACGCGCTGCACTTCGCCCAGGCCGAGCTGGTCGCCGCGCTGCACGAGGTGCAGGGCGGCGACGGGCCGGTCGACGCGCACCGGCAGCGGGAGCTGGAGTCCCGGGCGGCCGGTCTCAAGGCCGCACAGACCTGGCACGCCACCCGCACCATCCAGATGTGCCGCGAGGCGTGCGGCGGCGCCGGCTACCTGGCCGAGAACCGGCTGCCCAGCCTCAAGGCGGACACCGACGTCTTCACCACGTTCGAGGGCGACAACACGGTGCTGCTTCAGCTGGTGGCCAAGGGGCTGCTCACCGGCTACCGGGACGAGTTCGGCTCGTTGGACGGCTGGGGGCGCGCCTCCTTCGTCGCCGAACAGGTCCGCGAGATGGTGCTCGAGCGCACCGCCGCGCGGTCGGTCATCGAGCGGCTGATCAGCGCCGTGCCCGGTCGCGACGAGGAGGTCGCCGTCACCGATCGCGGCTGGCAGCTCAAGGTCTTCGAGGACCGCGAGAGGCACCTCCTCGACGGCGTGGTCCGCCGCCTGCGCAACGGCGCGGCGACGAAGAAGGACCGCCCCTTCGACATCTTCAACGACGTCCAGGACCATGTCCTCGCCGTCGCCGCCGCGCACGTCGACCGGGTCACCCTGGAGGCGTTCGTCGCCGGCATCGAGGACGCGACGGACCCAGAGGTCCAGGCGCTGCTCTCCCGGGTCTGCGACCTGTACGCGCTCAGCGTCATCGAGGCCCACAAGGGATGGCTCCTGGAACACGGCCGCCTCACGCCGGCCCGCTCCAAGGCGATCACCGGCGTGGTGAACGGTCTGCTCAAGGAGCTGCGCCCGCACATGCGGACGCTCGTGGACGGGTTCGCCATCCCGGACGCCTGGCTGCACTGCGCAGTCCTGCGCGAGGAACCCCGCAGGCAGGAGGACATGGCCGCCCACGACGCCGCCGGGCGAGGCCGGTGACGAGAACCGCCCACGATGACCGCGCGGACGAGAGGGCTGCCGCGCCTGGCCCAGGGCGACGGTGACCGGGCTGCCCGGCGCGTCGCCGTGCGGCTGCGGTCGTCGCTACGTCGGCATCGAGCCCGCCGGGGACGCCGGGTGCCCGGGCGCGCTTCGAGGTGCCGCGTAGGGTGCGTCGGGCGCGAGCCCACCGTGCCCGGTACCGATCGGCGTCGTCTTCGCGAGGCGGTCCTCCTGGGCGGCGGTGATCCGGCGGATCAGCACGATGAGCGAGGCGCCGGCGACCAGGCAGGCGACGGTGGGGATCAGCCGGGGGCCGAGCGAGTCCTGGTAGTAGCGGATGTACGTGGCGAACTCCGTGTCGCTGCGGGGCCACGGGGTCAGCCGGTCGTACCGCTGGTTCTCGAGGCGGAGCAGGATCCGGTCTCCGACGCTGAACGTCAGCCACGCGGCCCACCAGAGCCCGACCAGCGCTGGCGTGGCACGTCGCCAGAGGCTGTCGCGGGCGACGTTGGCGATCACCCGGGCCGGCACCACGAAGTTGGCGAAGGGGACCAGCCAGCCGGCGATGGCCCAGCCGGAGTTCAGCGTCGGCAGGGCCCCCGGGAACGCCTCCAGGTTCCTGCGCGCGCGCCAGGTCCAGATGATCAGTAGCACCGCGGCGGTCAGGATCGCCGAGAGGTGGAGCAGGGTGAGCAGCACCTCGGCGGCCACCGCGCCGAGCAGCAGATCGCGGTCGCCGCGTTCGGCGGCGGCACGGGCCAGCTGGACGCCGAACACGGGGAACAGCCCGCTGGGCAGGTAGAGCAGGCTGGCCGCGCCGACGGCGACGGCGGCAGCCGTGCCCAGGCGGCGCAGGGGATGTGTGGGCACGCCCGGGGTGACCGCCGGTTGGCCGAGCGGAGTGTTGCAGCGCCGGCACTCGTTGAAGGCCGGGGACGTGGCGTCCCCGCAGGTCATGCAGATCAAGGTGACCGTCCAGGATGGCGGCGAGAGGTGACGCGCGCAGACTAGACGATCATGGCTGGAGGCGGTGACCGGCGCGACCAGGCCAGTCAGGCACGTCGATGTAAGCCGAGTGGGGAACGTTACGTCTTGACGAACGGCATGTTATCGCTCACAGTCGATGGCTGAGGCCGATGTCGCGTGGCTTTCCGGGCGAGCTGGCTTGTCGACCTTGAATCAGGCGTGCGCTTGGGCGCAAGCAGGTCTTGTTAGCGCTAACTGCTTGCCGCTCGTGCCCGGCCACGCGTCGCGGTGCGCCCATCCTCGGGCATCCCGTTGGCATCTCTCATCCGAGGAGGATCATGTCTGTCTTCGATAGGTCGCCATCTCCCGCGCCGCCGCCGTCACGGCGGCGCCGGTGGTTGCCGCGGGTCGTCGCCGCCGGGGTGGCCCTGCTGGTCGGTGGCGTCGCCGCAGCGGTGGTGTCGTCGGCACCCGCCGCCGCGGCGACGGTCGACACGAGCGCGTGGTACGTGTTGGTCAACCGCAACAGCGGCAAGGCCCTGGACGTGTACAACCTGGCCACGAACGACGGCGCGCGGATCGTGCAGTGGGCGCGCAACGACGGCAACCAGCAGCAGTGGCAGTTCGTGGACTCCGGCGGTGGCTACTACCGGTTGAAGTCGCGGCTGTCCGGCAAGGTGCTCGACGTCTACAACTTCTCGACCGCCAACGGTGCCAGCATCGTGCAGTGGGCCGACGGCAACGGGTCCAACCAGCAGTTCCGATTGGCCGACTCCGCCGGTGGCTACGTCCGCCTGATCAACCGGAACAGCAACAAGGCGGTGGAGGTGCAGGGCGCCTCGACCGCCGACGGCGGGAACGTCGTGCAGTACGACGACTGGAACGGCAACAACCAGCAGTGGCAGCTCGTCCGCGTCGACGGCGGGGGCAACCCCACCACACCGCCGCCCGGCACGTGTGCGCTGCCGTCGACGTACCGCTGGTCGTCGACGGGCGCGCTGGCGCAACCGAGGGCGGGGTGGGTGTCGCTGAAGGACTTCACCCACGCCCCCTACAACGGCCGGCAACTCGTCTACGCGACCACGCACGACACGGGAACGACGTGGGGCTCGATGAACTTCGGCCTCTTCACGAACTGGTCCGACATGGCCTCGGCCAGCCAGAACCAGATGCCCTTCGCCGCCGTCGCGCCCTCACTGTTCTACTTCGCCCCCAGGAACATCTGGGTACTCGCCTACCAGTGGGGCGGACCCGCCTTCTCCTACCGGACGTCGAGCGACCCCACCAACGTGAACAGTTGGTCGTCGCCGCAGACGCTCTTCACCGGCAGCATCTCCGGCTCCGGCACCGGACCGATCGATCAGGCGCTCATCGGTGACGACACCAACATGTACCTGTTCTTCGCCGGGGACAACGGGAAGATCTACCGGGCCAGCATGCCCATCGGGAACTTCCCGGGCAGCTTCGGCTCGACCTACACGACCATCATGAGCGACACGACAAACAACCTGTTCGAGGCGGTCCAGGTCTACAAGCTCCAGGGCCAGAACCGGTACCTCATGCTCGTCGAGGCGATCGGCGCGCAGGGTCGCTACTTCCGCTCGTTCACGGCCACCAGCCTGGGCGGTACGTGGACGCCGCAGGCCGCGACCGAGAGCAACCCGTTCGCCGGCAAGGCCAACAGCGGCGCCACCTGGACCAACGACATCAGCCACGGCGAGTTGATCCGCAGCAACGCCGATCAGACCATGACCGTCGATCCCTGCAACCTCCAGTTGCTCTACCAGGGCCGTTCCCCCAACTCCGGCGGCGACTACGGCCGCCTGCCGTACCGCCCGGGTCTGCTGACCCTGCAACGCTGACGACGGGCACCGGACCCCCGGATGTCGTAGACGTCCGGGGGACACCGGCGGGGGAGTGCCCGATTTTCGGGTGTAACGCCCCGGCCCGGCCCCTGAGAAGGGTGCGGCCCCTCCGTTGCCGGAGGGGCCGCACCCGGTTCTGGTCAATCTCCAGGGCGGGGGCCCTGCGTCGTAACGGTCAGACCACCGTGCAGGCGACGCCGTTGAGGGTGAAGGCAGTCGGCTCGGCGGTGTTGCCGCTGGTGTTGGCCTGAAAGCCGATGTTGATGGTGGCCCCGGGGCCGATCGCGGCGTTGTAGTCGACGTTACGGGCGCTCACCTGGCCGCTGGACGGCGAGTAGGTGGCACCCCAGCCCGAGGTGATCGACTGGCCCGAGGGCAGGTTGAAGGCCAACGTCCAGCCGTTGATCGCCGAGGTGCCGGTATTGGTGATGTCGATGCTGGCCGTGAAGCCGGAGCCCCAGGAGTTCATCGTGTAGGCGACCCGGGGTCCCGTGCCCCCACCCGGGGGCGGGGTGACGGTGGGCGTGGGGGTCGGGCTGGGCGGCGGGGTGCCGTTCACGCTGGTCACGAAGGTCATGATGCTTCGGGCGGGCAGCGTGACGGTGAGGGAGCCGTTCGACATGGTGAGCGCGCTCTGGGGCGCGACGGTCCGGCTCGCGTCGGTCAGCCAGTTCGAGACGCTGCCGGAAGCGGTGGTGCCCGACAGGCTGAACTGCTGGCTCACCGACGAGGTGTTCTTGTTGACGGCGACGATGACGACGGTGTTGCCGCCCCGGTACGCCGAGACGTAGACGTTCGATGCCGGGTTCGCCGTCGCGTCGATCCGGGTGTAGCCGGGCCGGACGAACCGGGCGAAGTGCGCCATCATGGCACCGCGCTTGCTGACCTGGCCGTCCTCCCGCATGGGGCCGTAGCTGCGCCGCAGATACCACCAGACGTACGCCTGGAACTCGGCGTCCACCATGGCGCGGTGGATGTGCTCGCCCACGTCGAGCGCCTCGGGCCAGGCGTCGCCCGAGTTGGTGTTGCTGTTGGGGTAGTAGACCTCGGTCATCCAGAGCTCTTTGCCCGCGCCCTTCTGCTTGAAGAGCGGGTACGGAAAGTTCGAGTACGACGTCCCGTAGAGGTGGGCCCCGATGATGTCCACGTTGGCCAGCGCCGTGGGATCGTTGAGAATCGGGTCCGACACGGACTTGATGTACTGGAACGACTCGGGTGCCATGACCCGGGTGCTGATCGAGCCGGCGTTCTCCCGCAGGAACCTGACCATCTCGGCGGAGGTCCACCACGTCCAGTCGTGCGCGTAGTCGGGCTCGTTCTGCACCGAGATGCTGTACAGGGGCACCCCGTTGTTATGCATGTACGTGGTGAAGTCGTTGAGGTGCTGCGCATAGGCGGCGTACGAGCTGTAGCGGAGCCGCTTCGCGTTGGTCTGGCTGCCGCGAGTGAAGGTCTCGATCATGCTGGCGGGCGGGTTCCACGGCGAGGCGAAGACGGTCACCCCGAGCTCGGCCGCGCGCTTCGCCGTCGCGAGGTCACGGCCGAAGTCCGCCGAGCTCTCGCCGACGGGAATGCGCAGGATGGAGAAGCCCAGCCGACCCTCGCCGGTGCCGAACGCCGTCTCCCGCTGGGCGGCCGTCAGGTCGCCGATCCAGGCCGCGTGGGCCATGGCGCCATAGCCCTTGATCGTCTGCCGCTGCGCCGACAGGTTGACGGTCGCCGGTGCGGCCGAGGCTCCCGTGGCTCCCAGCAGTGTGGTCGCCGCTGCCGCGACCGGCACGGCCCCCATCGTCGTCAGGACGGCTCTCCGGCTCAGCAATCGCCGCTCGCCGCTGACCGGCCCGTTCTGATCGTGCGTCATTCTGCGTCCTCCTGGCTGGTGGTGGTGATACGCGCGTGCCCCGGCCCGGTCCGGACCGGTCAGCGCCGCCCTGGGGACTGCCCTTGACCCCGGCGTCAATGACCCGTCGGCTCTCATCGACTGACGCCGCTGTTAGCGTTAACAGATCGTGAGTTTAGGTTCCGGCGCAGGGCGGGTCAAGCACGGGGCGGGCCGGGCATGACCACCCGGGCGCGACCGACGCTCCTGCCGGAGGCAGCGAGTGTCGCCGGGATCATCGAGGGCTGTGCGGCGACGGCCGAGCGTCGCCGCACAGCCCTCTGCGAGGTGGAATCAGGCGCGGGACCACTGCATGCTGGGGGCGGAGCCGCACGTCCGCTGTTCCAACGCGGCACCGGGAGCGGTGGAGCCGCCGACCACGTTCAGACACTTGTTGCTGTTGACGTTGACCAGCTGGTGGTAGCCATCGCCGGTGGATCGCCAGCTGAACACCTGGTTGAGGCCGTCGTGGCAGGTGTACTGGACGATCCGGGCCCCGTCGGCCGTGGAGAAGTCCACCACGTCGACGCACTTGCCGCTGTGGACGCTCTGCAGGCGCACGTTGCCCCCGCCGGCGTCGAGGAACCTCCACTGCTGCCAGCTCTGTCCGTTGCCCGTCCACTGGCCGATCACGGCGAGGTTGTCGAGGTTCGGCTGTTGGACGTCGACGACCTGGCCACTGTTGCGGTTGATGACCCGGTACGCCGGGGTGGCCGTCCCGCCGCCGAACTGCCACCAGTTCACGTTGAACAGGTTTCCGGTGCCCCCGGCGAACCGCAGATACAGGTCACGGGTCCCGGTGGCACCGCTGATCGCGCAGGTGGAGGTGGTCCACGCCTGCCAGCCGCCGGTGCCGCCGACGGCGCAGGTGCCGGCGAGCGGGCCGGTGGCGCTGTCCAGTCGTACCTCGATCCGGCCGCCGGCCGCCCCGGAGGCCACCCGGGCGCTGAAGGAGGTCGCGCCGGCGCCGAAGGCGACGCCCTTGACCTTGATGTAGTCACCGTTGGCGAGGTAGCCGACGTTCATGCCGCCCTCGCTGGACGGCTCGGTCTCGATGCCGGAACCCCAGGCGATCGTCTCGGCCTCCTGCCGGGTGTACGGGTTCAGCGTGCCGACCTGCGGGACGCCGGCGGTGGTCATGTTCATCGTGGGAATGGTGCCGTCGGAGTTGTAGGCGAACTTCTCCACCGCCACGGAGCGGGTGTATCCGCCGCCGCCGGGCAGTGCCCCGTTGTGGTAGAAGAAGTACGACCCGCCGTTGAAGTCGACGATGCCGGGATGGTTGGTGAAACTGGCACCCTGCCGGGGCATGACTGCCCCGGTACGTCCAGGGTCCGGTCGGGCCGGGCGCCGTCGAGTAGCCGATGAACTCGGAGCAGCACTCCGCCGCGAACACGTTGTAGTAGACCCCGTTGCGCTTGAAGACCCAGGGGCCTTCCTCGTAGAGGGTCGGGCGGCTCGGGTTGCCGGTTCGGGTGCCGAACCCGGCGGTGGTGAGCGGGATCCGGGTCGGGCTGCCGGAGAACGAGATCATGTCGGGATTGAGCCGCACGTACCACAGGTTCGGGTTGCCCCAGTACAGATACGCCTGCCCGTCGTCGTCGACGAAGGCGTGCGGGTCGATCTCACCGTTGCCGACCAGCGGGCGGCCGAGCGCGTCCCGGAACGGCCCGGTCGGGCTGTCGGCGACACCGACCCCGATCACCATTCCGCCGCCGCGCTGCCGCACCGGGACGTACCAGTAGAACTTTCCGTTGCGCGGGACGACGTGGCCGGCCCAGGCGTCCGCGTCCGCCCAGGCGAAGGTGCCGAGGTTCATCGGTACGCCGTGGTCGGTCCAGTTGACCATGTCGGCGGAGGAGAACACCCGCCACTCGCGCATGGTGAAGTACGTGGAGCCGTCCTCGTCGTGCCCGGTGTAGACGTAGACGCGCCCGTTGTGCACCATCGGCGCCGGGTCGGCGGTGTAGATGTGCTGGACGATCGGGTTGTCGGCCTGCGCGGTGCCGGGCAGGAGGGCGACGGTGCAGATCAGTCCGGCGAGTACGGCGATGGCGTGCCGAGCTCTCGTCCCGATCCGGCGTGCACGTGTCAGCTGGCTGTCGGTCACACCCGGCTCCACCGCTGGTTGGTGCCGCCGTGGCAGGACCAGAGGATGACCGTGGTCCCGTTGGCGGTGCCGCCGTTGTTGACGTCCAGGCACAGGGACGGGAAGCGGACGTTGCTCACCGTGCCGTTGCCGTTGAACGTCCACTGCTGGTTCGTGCCGCCGTTGCAGTCCCAGAGCTGTACCCGGGTGCCGTTGGCGGCGGTGCTCGGGACGTCCAGGCACTTGCCGAGGACGCGCAGCGCCTGCCCGCTCTGGCTGATCTGCTGGTTGGCGTTGCCGTGACAGTCCCAGATGAGCGTCCCGGTGCCGTTGGCGGTATTGGAGTTGTCGACGTCGAGGCATCGTCCGGCCGATTCGCTGCGTAGCCGGAACGTGGTGGGGGGCGGCGGGTTCGTGGTGCCGCCGCCGCTGACCCGGTACACCACCGTGCCGTGCGCCGGGACGCTCGCGGAGATCGTTCCGGTGCTGGTGGAGGTGCCGTTGGTCCACGCGTCGCGCAGGGTGAACGAGGTGCCGCTCTTGCCGATCGCCGCCGCCGTCGTGGAGATCGTCGTGGTGGAGCTGCCCTGGTTGAACAGCGCGACCGCGACGTCACCGTTGGCCAGCCGCTTCGCCAGCGCCCGCCGGGTGCCGTCGTTCGACACCTGGACCGCCTGGAGCCCGAGCGGGTCCTGGTTGATCGCGACCAGGTTCTGGTTCCGCAGGATGGTCAGCGTCGCCGCGCTGGCCGAGCGCAGGTCGTTGCCCATCATGAGCGGCGCCGCCATGATCGACCAGAGCGCGAAGTGGCTGCGCATCTCGGTGTCGTTCATCCCGCCGTTGCCGACCTCCAGCATGTCCGGGTCGGTGAACCCGCCCGGCGCGGCGTACCCGGCCAGCGGCACGTTGACGTCGACGATGTTCCGGATGCCCATCGGGTAGCCGTTGGTCTGGCCGGTGTCCCACGCGTTGGTGATGTCCTCGGTGGTCCGCCAGAGGTTCGCCACGTCGCTCCAGTTGCGCTGCGGCCCGGTCTTCTCGTGGATGCTGTTCGGGTTGATGCTGTAGACGATCGGCCGGCCGGCGGCGGCCAGCGCGTCCCGCATGATGCCGAACCTGGCGATCTGGTCGTTGATGGTCCCGGTGGGGGAGCACCAGTCGTACTTGAGGTAGTCCACGCCCCAGGCGGCGAACTGCCGGGCGTCCTGGTACTCGTGCCCGAGACTGCCGGTCGAGCCGGGGAAGGCGTCGAAGTACTGCGCACAGGTCTGGTCCAGCGGCGCCTGGTAGAGGCCGAACAGCAGGCCGCGCGAGTGCAGGTAGTCGCCAAGCGCCTTCATCCCGCTCGGGAAGCGCTGCGGATGCGCCTGGAGGTTGCCCTGCGCGTCCCGGTCCGGGTTGAACCAGCAGTCGTCGACGACGACGTACCGGTACCCGAGGTCGCGCAGCCCGTTGGCGACGATCGCGTCGGCCGTCTGGCGGATGAGCGTCTCGTTGATGTTGCAGCCGAACGTGTTCCAGGTGTTCCAACCCATCGGCGGCGTACGGGCGACGCCGTTCTCCAGCGCCTGTGCCGGACGGGGCGCGACGGCCCCGTCCGCGACGGTCGCCGCGAGGGCCACCGCCAGGATGCCCAGGGCGGCCAACCATTGTCTCGGTGTGCGCACGTGTTCCTCCTCGGTCGGAGCGGTGAGCGGCGTCGGGTCGGGCGCCGGCGCCGGGATACGACGAACGAGGGCGTCACGGGGCGTGGCCGGTGCGATGGTCGCCCGGCCTGCCCGCGGGCATCGATGGCCTACCTCGGGACGGGCTCGTCCGGGCCCTCGGCCGACCTCGTGCCGGATCACGTCGCTCGCCGTCCGTCGTCGCGTTCCCGGTCGGCTCCGGCCCGGTGGTCGCCCGGGGACCCGACCCGATGAGACGGATGTTATCGCTGACATCCACTGATGTAAATCAGTCGTGGCGATGTCGAGTCGCCCTCGCGACGGTTGGTGGCGGTCCGGGTCGACTTCGGCCGGAGAGTATCGCAGCTCAGTGCGCGCACCGAAGTCGGCGTCCCCAGAGGATCGGTCCGCGCTCGGCTGGTGTCGTGCGATCGTGTGAGCGTAAATGAGAGCTCGATGTTCTCGCTAACAATCGTCGATCCGTCGCCGGGGCCGCAGCGCTGGGCGCTCCCGCCCCCGAGCCCCGCCGAGCAAGCGCCGGCAGCCCGTCCGGGCAGCCGGGAGCGCGGGGATGGTGACCGCGAGTGATGCCTCTGGATCGGGCCACACGCTCCGCCTATCCTTCCGTTACTGAGCTGTTGTCGGCCGACGTCTTGACGGCGCTGTATGTGAGCGTTAACACTATGCCGGTCATTGATCGGAGGTGGGCATGAGCAGTGTGGACGGTGCGGGCGAGCGGTACGTGGTCGGAGTCGACTACGGCACCCTCTCCGGACGGGCGCTGGTGGTCCGGGTTCGCGATGGTGCCGAGGTCGGGACCGCGGTGCACGAGTACCGCCGCGGCGTGATCGAGACCGTGCTCCCCGACGGCGGCCCGGTCCTGCCCCCCGACTGGGCCCTGCAGGATCCGGAGGACTACCGCGACGTTTTGCGGCACGCCGTGCCCGCCGCCCTGGCCGACGCCGGTGTGGATCCGTCGCAGGTCATCGGCATCGGCACCGACTTCACCGCCTGCACCGTCCTGCCGACGCTCGCCGACGGCACCCCCCTGTGCGAGGTTCCGGAGCTGCGCCACCGGCCGCACGCCTGGGTGAAGCTGTGGAAGCACCACGCCGCCCAGTCGCACGCCGACCGCATCAACGCGTTGGCCCACGAGCGGCACGAGCCGTGGATCGGCCGCTACGGCGGCAAGATCTCCGCCGAGTGGCAGTTCGCCAAGGGCCTCCAGATCCTCGAGGAGGATCCGGAGGTCTACCGCCGTGCCGAGCGCTTCGTCGAAGCCGCCGACTGGATCGTCTGGCAGTTGTGCGACGAGGAGACCCGCAACGTCTGCACCGCCGGATACAAGGGCATCCGGCAGGACGGCCGGTACCCGTCGACCGACTACCTGAGCGCCCTCAACCCGGGCTTCGCCGACTTCGTGACCAAGTTGGACGGCCGGCTCCTGCCCCTGGGCGAGCGGGCCGGCGCCCTCAGCGCCCGCGCCGCCGCCTGGACCGGGCTGCCGGCGGGCATCGCGGTCGCGGTCGGCAACGTCGACGCCCACGTCACCGCCGCCGCCGCCCAGGCGCTGAGCCCCGGTCGACTGGTGGCGATCATGGGCACCTCCACCTGCCACGTCCTCAACGGCACCCACCCCGCCGAGGTGCCCGGCATGTGCGGTGTCGTCGACGGCGGCATCAGCGCGGGCGCCTGGGGCTACGAGGCCGGGCAGAGCGGGGTCGGCGACATCTTCGGCTGGTTCGTCACGAACGCCGCGCCGGCCGGGATCGCGTCGCACGAGCGGTTGACCGAACTGGCCGCCGGCCAACCGGTCGGGGCCCACGGCCTCATCGCGCTGGACTGGTGGAACGGCAACCGGTCGCCGCTGGTCAACCACGACCTCAGCGGCCTGATCGTCGGGCTGACCCTGGCCACCCGGCCGCAGGACGTCTACCGGGCGCTGCTGGAGTCCACGGCGTTCGGCACCCGGATGATCATCGAGGCCTTCGTCGAGGCCGGGATACCAGTCACCGACCTGGTCGTCGCCGGTGGCCTCGCCGCCAACCGGCTGCTCATGCAGATCTACGCCGACGTCACCAACCGCCCGCTGGGCATCATCGGCTCCGCCCAGGGACCGGCGCTCGGCTCGGCGATCCACGCGGCCGTCGCCGCTGGGGCGTACCCGGACGTTTACCGTGCCTCGGCGGCGATGGGCCGGGTGGACGAGGGCGTGTACCAGCCGGACCCGGACAACGCGCGGGCGTACGACGCCCTCTACGCCGAGTACCGCGCGCTGCACGACCACTTCGGCCGCGGCGGCAACGACGTCATGCTCCGCCTGCGGGCGATCAGGAACACGGCCCTGGAAGTGGCCGCGGCGCGGACCGACACGGTTCTGGAGGCGATCGGATGAACACCGACGTGGCGCGGCAGGTGAGCGTCCTGCGGGAGACGGTGGCCCGCCTGCACGGCGAGTTGACCCGGTACGCGCTGGTAGCCTGGACCGCCGGCAACGTCTCGGCGCGGGTACCGGGCCAGGACCTCATGGTGATCAAGCCCAGCGGTGTCGACTACGACGCCCTGACGGCGGACACCATGGTCGTGTGCGACCTGAACGGGACGGTGGTCGACGGGGGCGGCACACCGTCCAGCGACACCGCCGCGCACGCCTACGTCTACCGGGCCATGCCGGAGGTCGGTGGCGTCGTGCACACGCACAGCAGCTACGCCACCGCCTGGGCGGCCCGGGGCGAGTCCATCCCGTGCTGGCTGACCGCGCAGGCCGACGAGTTCGGCGGGGAGATCCCGGTGGGGCCGTTCGCCCTGATCGGTGGTGACGACATCGGCAAGGGGATCGTCAGCACCCTGTCCGGGCACCGCTCGCCAGCGGTGCTCATGCGCAACCACGGGGTCTTCACGATCGGCAGGGACGCCCGCGCGGCGGTCAAGGCCGCGGTGATGTGCGAGGACGTCGCGCGTACCGCGCACCTGGCACGGGCGCTCGGGCAGCCGCTGCCGATGGCGCAGGCCGACATCAGCTCGCTGCACGACCGGTACCAGAACGTCTACGGCCAACGCCCGGCACCCGGCTGACCGGGAACGGCCCCTTCCCGTACCAACCACACCACCACACCGGGACACGCGCGCGCCACGTGTCCGGACCACCCCACCGAGGAGAACCGATGAGAACCAGGAGAACGGCACGCACCCTGCTCGCAGTCGTCGCCACCGTGCTGCTCACGGGCAGCGTGGCGGCCTGCGGCAACAGCGACACCGGCGGCGGCTCCGCCGACGACGGCAAGATCACGCTGGGCTTCTCGCAGGTCGGCGCGGAGAGCGGCTGGCGGACGGCGAACACCACCTCCATCAAGGAGGCTGCCGCCGCGGCGGGGATCGAGCTGAAGTTCGACGACGCCCAGCAGAAGCAGGAGAACCAGATCAAGGCGATCCGGAACTTCATCCAGCAGAAGGTCGACGTCATCGCCTTCTCGCCGGTGGTGGAGTCCGGCTGGGACACCGTGCTCAAGGAGGCCAAGGACGCCGGCATCCCGGTGATCCTGACCGACCGCTCCGTCGACTCGGCCGACAAGTCGCTCTACAAGACCTTCCTCGGCTCGGACTTCGTCAAGGAGGGCCGGCTGGCCGGCGAGTGGCTGGTGGAGCAGACCAAGAGCGCCAGCGGGCCGGTGAACGTCGTCGAGTTGCAGGGCACCACCGGCTCGGCGCCGGCCAACGACCGCAAGGAGGGCTTCGCCAAGGCGATCGCCGCCAACCCGAACCTGAAGGTCGTCGCCTCCCAGTCGGGCGACTTCAAGCGGGCCGACGGCAAGCAGGTCATGGAGCAGTTCCTCAAGGCCAACCCGAAGATCGACGTGCTCTTCGCGCACAACGACGACATGGGTCTGGGCGCGCTGGAGGCGATCACCGCCGCCGGCAAGGTGCCCGGCAAGGACATCACCATCATCACCATCGACGCGGTGAAGGACGGCATGCAGGCCCTCGCCGACGGCAAGTTCAACTTCATCGCCGAGTGCAGCCCGCTGCTCGGTCCGCAGCTGATGGACCTGGCGAAGAAGGTCCACGCCGGCGAGGAGGTCCCGGCCCGGATCGAGACCGAGGAGACCACCTTCACCCAGGAGCAGGCCAAGGAGGCACTGCCCAACCGCAAGTACTGACCGACGCCGGGGTCGCCGTCCGCTGACGGCGACCCCGGCCCGTCGTTCGTTCCTGTCCTACCGACACCATCCAGAAGAGGTCCGATGGGATGACGGATAGCCGTCCGGTCCTGACCATGACCGGGATCAGCAAGACCTTCCCCGGGGTACGCGCGCTCCACGACGTCGACTTCCGGCTGTTCCCGGGCGAGGTCCACGCCCTGATGGGCGAGAACGGTGCCGGCAAGTCGACCCTGATCAAGGTGTTGACCGGCGTCCACGCCCTCGACGAGGGCACCGTCGTCCTCGACGGCGAGCAGGTCGCCTTCAGCGGCCCGATGCAGGCGTCGGCCTCCGGGGTGAGCACCGTCTACCAGGAGGTCAACCTCTGCACCAACCTGTCCGTGGCGGAGAACATCTTCATCGGCCGGGAGCCCCGTCGTCTCGGCGCGATCCGCTGGGGCGAGATGCGCCGGCGGGCGCGGGCACTCCTGGCCCGGCTGGACCTCGACATCGACGTCTCCGCGCAGCTCGGCACGTACTCCCTGGCGGTGCAGCAGATGGTCGCCATCGCCCGGGCGATCGACGTGCGGGCCCGGGTGCTGATCCTCGACGAGCCGACCTCCAGCCTGGACGCCGGTGAGGTCGCGCAGCTCTTCCGGATCATGCGGCAGCTGCGCGACGAGGGCATCGGCATCCTCTTCGTGACGCACTTCCTCGACCAGGTCTACGGCATCGCCGACCGCATCACGGTGCTGCGCAACGGCACCCTGGTGGGGGAGTACCGGACGGAGGAGCTGCCCCAGCTCAGCCTCGTCGAGAAGATGATCGGCAAGGAGCTCGACGTCCTGGAGCGCCTCGACGAGCAGCAGAAGCGGACCGCCGCCGTCCGGTCCGACGAGGCCCCGCTGGTGGACGCGTCGGAGCTGGGCCGCAAGGGCGCGGTCGCCCCGTTCAGCCTGCGGATCCACGCCGGCGAGGTGGTCGGGCTCGCCGGCCTGCTCGGCTCCGGCCGCACCGAGGTGGCGCGGCTGCTGTTCGGCGCCGACCGCGCCGATCACGGCACGGTCGTCGTCGACGGCGGCGGGACGCAGGTGCGCAACCCGGTCCAGGCCATCGACCGCGGCGTCGGGTTCTGCTCCGAGAACCGCCGCGCGGAGGGCGTCGTCCCCGAGCTGTCGGTGCGGGAGAACATGATCCTCGCGATGCAGGCGGCACGCGGTTGGCTGCGTCCGATCCCCCGCCGCCGGCAGGACGAGCTGGTTGAGAAGTACATCAAGGCGCTCAGCATCCGGCCGGCGAACCCGGATCTGCCGGTGCGCAACCTCTCCGGCGGAAACCAGCAGAAGGTGCTCCTGGCCCGCTGGCTCATCACCGAGCCGCGCCTGCTGATCCTCGACGAGCCCACCCGGGGGATCGACGTCGGCGCGAAGGCCGAGATCCAGAAACTGGTGGTCCAGCTCTCCGACGACGGCATGGCGGTGTTGTTCATCTCCGCCGAGCTGGAGGAGGTGCTGCGGCTGAGCCACCGCGTCGCCGTGATGCGTGACCGGACGATGGTCGCCCAGCTCGACAACGACGACACCCTCGACGCCGACCGCGTCATGCGGACCATCGCCAGCGGAACCACCGGTGCGGAGGTGATCCGGTGAACGCCGTCGCCGACCGCCTCCGCCCGCTGACCGGCCACCGCCTGTTCTGGCCGGCGCTCGTGCTGGTGGTCATGATCCTGGCCAACACGATCTACCGGCCCGGCTTCCTCTCCATCGAGGTCAAGAACGGGCACCTCTACGGCACCCCGGTCGACATCCTCCGGCTGAGCGCACCGCTGATGCTGGTGGCGCTGGGCATGACCCTCGTCATCGCCACCGGCGGCATCGACCTCTCCGTCGGATCGCTCTGTGCCATCAGCGGCGCCGTCGCCTGCCTCTACATCAGCGAGGCGCCCGACCAGAACAGCCCGGCGACCGTGCTCACGGCGCTCGCGCTGGCCTTCGGCGCCGCGCTCGCGCTCGGCGCCTGGAACGGGGTGCTGGTCGCCGTCATCGGCATCCAGCCCATCATCGCCACGCTGATCCTCATGGTGGCCGGCCGGGGGCTCGCGCAACTGGTCACCGAGGGCCAGATCATCACGATCAACTCCGGGCCGTACCGGGCGATCGGGCTCGGGCACTTCCTGACCCTGCCGCTGGCCGTCTTCATCGCCCTCGCGGCGGCCCTGCTCATCGCCGCGTTCACCCGGCGTACCGCGCTCGGTCTGATCGTCGAGTCGGTCGGCGGCAACGCCGAGGCGAGCCGGCTGGCCGGCATCCGGTCCAGCCGCGTCGTCTTCCTCGTATACGTGGTCAGCGCCGCCTGCGCCGCGATCGCCGGGTTCATGATGACGGCGAACGTGTCCAGCGCCGACGGCAACGCCGCAGGCCTCTGGGTGGAACTCGACGCGATCCTCGCGGTGGTCATCGGCGGCACCGCGCTCGCCGGTGGCCGGTTCTCCCTCGCCGGCACCATCCTCGGCGCGCTGATCATCCAGACCCTCACCACCTCGGTGTACGCCATGAACATCTCGCCGCAGACGGCCCTGCTGTTCAAGGCGGTCGTCGTCATCGCCGTCTGCCTCATCCAGGCGCCGGCGTTCCGCGCCAGGTTCAGCCGCCGCCGTCGCGGAAGCACCCCCGGGCCCACGGCACGGCGGCGGGAGAAGGAGCAGGTGCCGGCATGAGCAGCACGTCACTGACCACCGGTCGCGCCTGGCGACCCGGGGTGCCCCGGCGGCACGTCCCGGTCCTGGCCACCCTCGCCCTGCTGCTGGTCATGTACGGCGTCGGCGTGTCCCAGTACCGGGCGTTCTCCAATGTCCAGGTCGTCTTCAACGTCTTCATCGACAACGGCTTCCTGCTGGTCGTCGCGGTCGGCATGACCTTCGTGATCCTCACCGGCGGCATCGACCTGTCGGTCGGCTCCGTCGTCGCGATGACCGCCATGGTGTCGGCGTCGCTGCTCCAGGACGGGTTGCCCCCGGCCCTGGTGCTGGTCGTCGCGCTGCTGATCGGCCCGACGCTCGGGTTCCTGATGGGCTGCGCGATCCACTTCTTCGAGATCCAGCCGTTCATCGTCACCCTCGCCGGCATGTTCTTCGCCCGGGGCATGTGCACGTTCATCAGCGACGCGTCCATCCCCATCACCGACGGCTTCTGGACGGCCGTGTCGCAGGAGCGCATCGGCGACCCGCGCGGCAACTTCGTGTCGATCATCGTGCTGATCGCGTTCGTGGTGGTGCTCGTCGCCGCGTACGTGCTGGCGTACACCCGTTTCGGCCGCACCGTGTACGCGATCGGCGGCAACCCCCAGTCGGCGCTGCTGATGGGCCTGCCGGTGGGGCGTACCCGGATCGCCGTCTACACGGTCAGCGGGCTCTGCTCGGCCATCGGCGGCATCCTGCTGTCGTTCTACACGCTCTCCGGCGCACCGCTGATCGCCATCGGCATGGAGCTGGACGTGATCGCGGCCGTCGTCATCGGCGGCACCGTGCTCACCGGCGGGTCCGGCTACGTCTTCGGCACCGTGCTGGGCGTGCTGGTGCTGGGCGTGATCCAGACCCTGATCACATTCGACGGGAGCCTCAACTCCTGGTGGACGAGGATCGTGATCGGTGGCCTGCTCTTCGCCTTCATCCTCCTCCAGCGCCTCATCGGCATCCGCTTCAAGTGACCGCCCATCTCGCGGAAGGCAACTGCATGGCAACGCACCCCCAACCCGAGGTCTGGTTCCTCACCGGAAGCCAGGGCCTGTACGGCGAGGACACCCTCCGGCAGGTCGCCGAGCAGTCCCGGCAGATCGCCGCGCAGCTCGACGACGCGCCGGGGATCCCCGTCCGGGTGGTCTGGAAGCCGGTCCTGACCTCCAGCGCCGACATCCTCAAGGCCTGTCGGGACGCCGCCGCGCAGGGTGTGGTCGGGGTGATCGCCTGGATGCACACCTTCTCGCCGGCCAAGATGTGGATCGCCGGCCTGGACGCGCTACGGACGCCGCTGCTGCACCTGCACACCCAGGCCAACGTCCTGCTGCCCTGGGACGAGATCGACATGGACTTCATGAACCTGAACCAGGCCGCGCACGGCGACCGCGAGTTCGGCTTCATCCAGACCCGGCTCGGTGTCGCCCGCAAGACCGTCGCCGGGCACGTCAGCGACCCCCGGGTGACCGCCCGGGTCGGCGCCTGGGCCCGGGCCGCGCTCGGCTACTCGGCGATGCGGTCGCTGCGGCTGGCCCGCTTCGGCGACAACATGCGCGACGTCGCCGTGACCGAGGGCGACAAGGTCGAGGCGGAGCTGCGCTTCGGCGTCTCGGTCAACACCTACGGCGTCAACGACCTCGTCGCGGTCGTCGACCAGGTGGCCGACGCGCAGATCGACGACCTGGTCAAGGAGTACGACGACACCTTCCGGGTCGACCCGCAGCTGCGGCCCGGCGGGGCGCGCCACGACTCGCTGCGCTACGCCGCGCGCCTCGAACTGGGCCTGCGCGCGTTCCTCGACGAGGGCGGCTTCCGGGCCTTCACCACCAACTTCGAGGACCTCGGCGGTCTGCGCCAACTGCCCGGCATCGCCGTGCAGCGACTCATGGCCGACGGCTACGGCTTCGGCGGCGAGGGCGACTGGAAGACCTCGGTGCTGGTGCACACGCTCAAGTCGATGGCGGTCGGCGTCGAGGGTGGCACGTCCTTCATGGAGGACTACACCTACGACCTCACGCCGGGCGACGAGCTGGTGCTCGGCGCCCACATGCTCGAGGTCTGCCCGACGATCGCCGGTGACACCCCGAAGGTCGAGGTCCACCCGTTGAGCATCGGCGGTCGCGATGACCCGGTCCGGCTGGTGTTCGACGCCGCGCCCGGCCCGGCGGTGGTGCTCGGCCTCGCGGACATGGGGGAGCGCTTCCGCCTGGTGGCCAACGAGGTCGACGTGGTGGTGCCGCCGCACCCGCTGCGCCGGCTGCCGGTCGCCCGGGCCGTGTGGCGGCCCCGCCCGCACCTGGCCGGCTCGGCGGAGGCCTGGATCACCGCCGGAGCCCCGCACCACACCGTGCTGTCCCAGGCGGTGGGCGTGGAGGAGCTGCACGACCTGGCCGAGATGGTACGCACCGAGCTGGTCGTCATCGACGAGCACACCGAGCCACGCCGCTTCGCCAACGAGATCCGGTGGAACCAGGCCTACTACCGCCTCGCCCGGGGGTTCTGACCCGCGCAGGAGGGCAGCCACCAGCGCGCCCTAGACCTGGCCCCGCTTGTCGATTCCGTCGGTGATACCGGGGGGTCCTCCCGTGCCGGGAGGGCCCCGTCGGCGTTCCGGTCGCTGTCCCGCCCCATGCGTACCGTCTTGACGAACGTCATGTTATCGCTCACAGTCGATGGATGGGGCGATCGGCCTCCAAGGGCAGGTCGGCCGAAGACCTCCTTGCCGGGGTCGTGCGACTCTGCGCGTCATGACGGTGGCCGAAGCTGTGAGCGATCACATCCGGGATGAATGATCGCCGCGGTGGCCGCAGGCGCCCGGGTGACGCTCCCGACGGAATCCGGATCGTGTCAGCGCTCTCGAAGGAGGATCATGGTTGCCATTGGTGGGCCCTCGCGGGCAGTGCCCCGACGGCGTGGTTGGTTGTCGCGTGTCTCGGCCGCGGTGGTCGCGGTGCTCGCGGCGAGCGGGCTCGTCGCGGTGTCTCCGGGGCCGGCTTCGGCGGCGACGGTGGACACCAGCGCGTGGTACGTGTTGGTGAACCGCAACAGCGGCAAGGTGCTGGACCTGTACAACGGGGCCACGAACGACGGGGCGCGGATCACGCAGTGGTCGCGCAACAACGGCAACGGGCAGCAGTGGCAGTTCGTCGACTCCGGCGGCGGGTACTACCGGTTGAAGTCCCGCCACTCGGGCAAGGTGCTCGACGTCTACAACTTCTCCACGGCCAACGGCGCCAGCATCGTGCAGTGGAGCGACGGCAACGGGACGAACCAGCAGTTCCGGCTGGCGGACTCAGCCGACGGGTACGTGCGGTTGATCAACCGGAACTCCAACAAGGTGGTCGAGGTGCAGAACGCCTCCACCGCTGACGGCGGCAACATCGTGCAGTACGACGACTTCAACGGTGGCCATCAGCAGTGGCAGCTGGTCCGCGTCGGCGACAGCGGCAACCCCGGCGGCACCTTCACCAACCCGGTCGTCTGGCAGGACTTCGCCGACGTCGACATCATCCGGGTCGGCGACGTCTACTACATGTCGGCCTCCACCATGCACTACTCGCCCGGCGCCCCCGTGCTGCGGTCGTGGGACCTGGTGAGCTGGGAGTTCGCCGGGCACTCCGTGCCCCGGCTGGACTTCGGCACGAAGTACGACCTGGCCAACGGCGGCCACGGGTACGTCGACGGCATCTGGGCCTCCACGCTGAACTACCGGCCGAGCAACCGCACCTTCTACTGGGCCGGCTGCATCGACTTCGCCCAGACGCACATCTACACCGCGGCCGCCGTCGACGGCACGTGGAGCCGCCACACCACGATCCCCAACTGCTACTACGACGCCGGGATGCTCGTCGACGACAACGACACCATGTACGTCGCGTACGGCAACGGCACGATCAGCGTGGCCCAACTGTCGCCGGACGGACGCACCCAGGTGCGGGCCCAGCAGGTGTACCAGACACCGTCGAGCATCGGCACGCTGGAGGGAGCGCGCTTCTACAAGCGCAACGGCGCCTACTACATCTGGCTCACCCGCCCGGCCAACGGCCAGTACGTGCTGAAGTCGACGAACGGCCCGTTCGGCCCGTACGAGCAGCGACAGGTGCTGCTCAACATGCCGGGTCCGATCTCCGGCGGTGGGGTGCCGCACCAGGGCGGACTGGTGCAGACCCAGAACGGCGGCTGGTACTACATGGCGTTCACCGACGCGTACCCCGGTGGCCGGATGCCGACGCTGGCCCCCATCACCTGGACCAGCGACGGTTGGCCCCAGGTGCAGACGGTCAACGGCGCCTGGGGCGTCAACTACCCCAACCCGCTGCCGTCGCGTCCGGTCAAGCCGCTCACCGGGACCGACACCTTCCCCGGCACCACCCTCGGCGTCCAGTACGAGTGGAACCACAACCCGGACAACAGCCGGTGGTCGGTGGAGAACGGGCTGCGTCTGCAGACCGCGACGGTGACCAACGACCTCTACCGGGCGCGCAACACGGTGACCCACCGCATCCAGGGCCCCACCTCGACGGGCACCATCGAACTGGACTACTCCACGATGCGCGACGGCGACCGGACCGGGCTGGCGATGCTGCGCGACACCTCGGCGTGGATCGGCGTCAAGCGCGACAACGGGGCCACGCGGGTGGTCATGACCAACGGCCTGACCATGGGTACCAACAACTGGAACACCACCGGCACCGGAACCGAGATCGCCAGCGCACCGGTGTCCGGCGGGCGGATCTGGTTGCGCGCCAACGCCGACATCCGGCCCGGTTCGGGGCGCCAGGCGAGGTTCTCGTACAGCACCGACGGGGTCACGTTCGTCCCGCTGGGCAACGCCCTGACCCTCAACAACGCCTGGCAGTTCTTCATGGGGTACCGGTTCGGCATCTTCAACTACGCCACCCAGTCGTTGGGCGGCCAGGTGACGGTGCGCCGGTTCACCCTGACGACGCCATGACACCGGCCACCGGTCCCGGGCGTACGAGAGCCTGAGGATCGTACGGCGAATGCTCCGGGGCGGGGTGCGGGGAACCATCGGAAACCGCTCCCACCCCGGGCGCGCGCCGCCGGCAGTCCCGTCTGGTGCGCCGGCTCAGCCGCACCCTGGCCGACGGGACGACTGGCGTAGACTGTCGGCGTTTCCACCGGTCACCCGGCACACGTCGCCGTGGCGGAGGCAGCAACACGATGGCCGCTCCCGTCGACGCCGACGTGTGCGATCGTCGACGGGCAGGCGGGGGAAGTGAGGCGGCCGTGCGCAGTCCCGCGATGACGGACGTGGCTCGCCTCGCCGGCGTCTCCCACCAGACGGTGTCCCGGGTCCTCAACGGGCACCCCAACGTACGCGAGCAGACCCGGCTGCGGGTCCAGGCGGCCATCGCCGAACTCGGCTACCGGCCCAACCGCGCGGCGCGGGCGCTGGTCACCGGCCGGTCCCAGGTGATCGGGGTGGTCGCGCAGAACACCACCCTCTTCGGCCCGGCGTCGCTGCTGACCGCGCTGGAGCAGGCGGCGGCCGAGGCGGGTTTCGCGGTCAGCGTCGGCAGCGTCAGCGATCTCGACCACCAGTCGATCTCGGCGGCGGTGGAGCGGCACCTCGCGCACCGGGTCGCCGGCATCGTGGTGATCGCGCCCGTCGAGTCGGCCGGGGAGGCGCTCGGACGGCTGCCGAAGGACGTACCCCTGGTGACCGTCGACGGCGACCCGCGGCGGCCGATCCCGCTGGTGACGGTCGACCAGGTCGCCGGTGCCCGGGCCGCCACGCAGCATCTCCTCGACGCCGGGCACCGGACGGTCTGGCACGTGTCCGGGCCGCCGGACTGGTTCGACAGCGCGGGCCGGATCGAGGGGTGGCGGGAGGCCCTCCGGTCAGCCGGTGCCGAGGCGCCGCCGCTGATCCCGGCGGACTGGTCCGCGGCGGCCGGCTACCGGTGCGGGCAGATGCTCGCCCGGATACCGGAGGTCACCGCGGTGTTCACCGCCAACGACCACCTGGCGCTGGGCGTGCTGCGGGCGCTGCACGAGCACGGCCTGCGGGTGCCTGACGACATCAGCGTGGTCGGCTTCGACGACGTCCCGGAGGCGGCGTACTTCATCCCGCCGCTGACCACCGTGCGGCCCGACTTCGCCGCGGTCGCCCGGGCGAGCCTGGACCTGCTGCTCGCCCAGATCGAGTCGTCGCAGGTCGTCGGCCCGCTGCGGCAGACGGTCGCACCGAGCCTGGTCGCCCGCCGCAGCGTCGGAGCGCCGCCGCGCCGTTAGGGCCGGGTGGAGGTCCCCGCGTCGCGGTTCAGACGAACCGCCAACGCTGGTCGGCGGCCCCGCTGTCGGTGCCGAGGACGATCTGCGCGCCCTGGCTGCCGGAGCCGCCGCTCACCCCGAGGACCCGGCCGCCGTTGGCGCACTGGACGCGGAAGTAGCCGTTGCCGCCGTACCGCAGCCGCCACCGGTGGTCGTTCGCGCCGTTGTCGGCCCACTGCACGATCCGGGTGCCGGCGGCGCTGGCGCCGCCCTCGACCCCGAGCACCTTTCCGCTGTGCGAGTTGCGCAGCCGCAGGTAGCCGCCGGTGTCCACGATCGCGGTCCACAGGTGGTCGGCGGTGCCGGTGTCGCCCCACTGGAGGACGAGGCCGCCGTCGGCGGTGGACATGTCCCGCACCCCGAGCACGAGCCCGCTGGCGAGGTTCTGGATCCGGCGGGCGCCGTTGGGCACGAACCGCCACTGGTTGTCCAGGCTGCCGTTGTCCTGGTCCTGCACCGCCTGGGCGCCCTGGGTGGTGGCGGCGCCGGAGATGGCGAGCAGCTTGCCGGTGTGCGCGTTGCGCAGCTTGTGCGTGCCGTCGCCCACGTCGGCGGGCGTCCAGTCGTGGTCGGCGGTGCCGTTGTCGGCCCACTGGACGATGCGGGCGTTGTCGGCGGTGGACATGCCCTCCACGCCGAGCACCTTGCCGCTGTGGACGTTGCGCAGCCGGATCGTCGACCCGCCGGGCAGGAGCTGCCAGTCGTGGTCGGCGGTGCCGGTGTCGCCCCACTGGAGGGCGGGGCCGCCGTCGGCGGTGGACATGTCCCGGATGCCGAGCACCAGGCCGCTGGCCGCGTTGACCAGGCGGAAGCTCGCGTCGCCGCCACCGTTGCCGGCGACGCTCCAGTAGACGGTGTAGTTGTGCCCGTGCGCGTCGTGGAAGGGCCCGAGGGCGACCGTGGCGCCGTTGGCGACGGCGGTGAACGCGAGGGCGCTGGTGCTGGTCCGCGTGACCGAGCCGGTGCTCAGCGCGGGCAGCCCGCTCAGGGCGGTGTTGCCGTAGTTGCCGGAGAGGACCACCGGACCGTACGTGACGGCCTGCACCGCGGCGTTGTCGTTGGCGGCCGACATGACGACCCGCATCGGCAGCCGGACCGTGACCACGTCGCCGGGAGCCCAGGAGCGGGTGAGGCTGGCGTAGCTGCCTGGGGTCGTGGCGATGTTCTGCGGCGTGCCGTTGACGCTGACGCTGGCGCCGCCGGTCCAGCCGGGGATCCGGATCCGCATCGTCCACGCTCCGCCGGCCGAGCCGGTCACGGTCAGGGTGGTGGTGTCGCCGACCGGGTACGAGGTGGTCTGGGTGACCGTGATCCCGCGCTGCGTCCAGGCGAGCACCGATGGCATGAACAGGTTCACCGTCAGCGTGGTGCCGTCGTGGAAGTAGATGGAGTCCGCCAGCGTGGTGTTGGTTTCCAGGCCGGTGCCCTGGCAGCACCAGAACGAGTCGTAGTCGGTGCTCCAGGTGCCCCCGCCCCACGCCGGACCGACCCCGCGCCGGCCGCCCGGGTTCAGCGGCGTGAAGTAGGTGACGTGGCCGTGGACGTCGGCCGGGTTCTGCTGGCCGCTCATGTGGTTGAGCAGCGCCCGCTCGTAGAAGTCGAAGTAGGCGGCCCGGTTCGGGTCCAGCAGCCACAGCTCCCGGGTCAGCTTCAGCATGTTGTAGGTGTTGCAGGCCTCGCAGGTGTCGGCGCGCAGGTACCCGGCGATGGCGTCGGGGGAGCGGAAGTGCTCGGCCTGGCTGTTGCCGCCGATCACGTAGCTGTGCGCGTCGACGGTGATGTTCCACGCGTTGCTGGCGATGTCCCGGTAACGGGTGGTGCCGGTGGCCTTGAACTCCCGGGCCGCGCCGATCCACTTCGGCACCTGCGTGTTGGCGTGCAGCCCGTTGAGCTGGTCGGAGTTGGCGGCGAGGGGGTTGAACACGGCGTTGTGGTCGAACCGCTGGGCGGCAGTGAGCCACCGGGCGGTACCGGTCTGCTGGTACAGGTCCGTCAGGACGGCGTTCATGCCGCCGAACTCGGTGCCGAGCATGGCCTGCATCTGGGCGGTGGTGAGCCGGGCGGTGCGCCAGTCGACCCAACCGGCGAGCGCCAGCAGCACGTCGCGGGCCTGGGTGTTGCCGACGAGGCGCCAGACGTCGAGCAGCCCGGCGAGTGTCTTGTGGACGCAGTAGTACGGCACGTTGCCGTTGCTCAGCGTCCGCGCCTCCAACGCGGTGAAGTCGGACTCCGGGAAGCCGGACAGGTATCCGGTGTTGAATCCGGCCGCCGCGTTGTTGGCCTGGCACTTCGCCAGCTCCGCCACCATGCGGTTCGCCTTGTCGCGGCAGGTGGCGTCCCCGAGCACCGCCCAGGCGTGGGCCCAGGCGGTCAGGAAGTGCCCCTGCATGTGGGTACGGAACGGAAACGTCGGGGCGTCCCAGCCGCCGGTCGGCGCGGCGCCGGCCGTGGAGAGGCGGTGGTTGGCGCGGAAGTTGTAGAGCAGCCGGTCGACGTCGACGAACCGCAGGTAGTTCAGCGTGCGGCTCTGGTTCTCCTGCCAGCGGCTCGCGGACAGCCGGACCTGGCCGGGCTCGAACGCGTGGGCGGAGACGCCGATGTCGGGCCGGGCCGGGGGCAGGGCCGCGCTGGCCGTACCGCCGCCGGTGACGGCGCCGAGGGCGGACCCGCCGGTGGTGGCGACGGCGACCACGCCGGCGGACCTGAGCAGGAGTCGACGGTTGAGGGAGGGAGTGGGCATCGGGGCCTCCGGGTGCGGCGGTCGGGGTGCTACGAGGTGATCCGGAAGGTGGCGTCCTGCCGGTCGGCGGCGCTGGAGGAGGCGCTCAGCGTCGAGTCCCACACGTGCAGGTACTGGCTGATGACGCCGAAGTTCGTGCCGCGCAGGTCGGCGACTCGGTGAAGTAGGTCATCACGTAGCCGGTGTAGGTCGCAGCCGAGGCCGCCCGGGGGCGATCGTCAGGCCGGCGGCGGTGGCCGCGCCGGTGGCGACCGCACCGAGGGCGAAGGCTCGTCGGGTCAGGGCCATGGAGGTGACCTTTCTCGATGGTGGTGGGGGAGCGGCGGTTGGCGGGCCGGCGCCGCGAAAGCCCCTACGTCCCGGTTCTTACGAGCGCCTGGTCGTGGGCCGGCCGAGTCGGGGCGGCCAGCCGTCGGCGAGCGGTACGGCCGGCCGAAGGGCCCGGCGGCACGCCGTCGCCGGAGCGGGCGTGACGTCGGGGGAGAGGTGCGGGACGGGTGGTGCGTGCCACGGGCGCGGCGGTCGGAACGGCCGCGCGACCGTCCGGACAAGCCATGGGGCAACATCGATGTTATCGATAACATAGTTTCCACGTGACGCCCGCGCAAGGCTCCTCCCGACGCGGAGAGCCGGATGCCCCGGGCCCGGGCGCGGGACCCACCCAGAAATATCCGGGCGGCGATGTCGAGAACCCGGGACCAGCTCCGTCCCCGTGGTGGACGCGATCAGAATGGGTTCGCACCCGCACCGAGAGGGGAAACACGATGGCCAAGTACCTGCTGCTCAAGCACTACCGGGGCGCTCCGGCCGGGGTCAACGACGTGCCCATGGACCAGTGGACGCCGGAGGAGATCTCGGCGCACATGCAGTACATGCAGGACTTCGCGACCCGGCTCGAGGGGACCGGCGAGTTCGTCGACGGTCAGGCGCTCGCCCCCGAGGGGACGTTCGTCCGGTACGACGGTGAGGGGCGCCCGCCGGTCACCGACGGCCCGTTCGCCGAGACCAAGGACCTGATCGCCGGCTGGATGGTGATCGACGTCGACAGCTACGAGCGCGCCGTCGAGCTGGCCGGGGAGCTGTCGGCCGCTCCCGGTGCGGGCGGGAAGCCGATCCACGAGTGGCTCGAGCTGCGCCCGTTCCTGACCGCGCCGCCCACCATCACGGAGTGACCTGATGCAGGAGGCCCTGCTCCGGAGCCTCACGCCCGGCGTGCTCGGAATCCTCGTCCGCCGCGGAGCCGACTTCGCGGCGGCCGAGGATGCCGTACAGGATGCGCTGGTCGAGGCGGTCCGCACCTGGCCGGCCGACCCGCCGCGCGACCCGAAGGCCTGGCTGGTCACCGTGGCGTGGCGTCGGTTCCTCGACGCGACCCGGGCGGACGCCGCCCGCCGTCGGCGTGAGGACCTCGTCGACGAGGAGCCCGCGCCCGGACCCACGCCCACGGTGGACGACACGCTCCAGCTCTACTTCCTGTGCGCCCACCCGTCGCTGACGCCGGCGTCGGCGGTCGCGCTCACGCTGCGTGCCGTCGGCGGGCTGACCACCCGTCAGATCGCCCAGGCGTACCTGGTGCCCGAGGCGACCATGGCGCAACGCATCAGCCGGGCCAAGCGCACCGTCTCCGGCGTGCGGTTCAACCAGCCCGGCGACGTCGCGACCGTACTGCGCGTCCTGTACCTGGTCTTCAACGAGGGCTACTCCGGCGATGTCGACCTCGCCGCCGAGGCCATCCGGCTCACCCGGCAGCTCGCGGTCGCGATCGAGCACCCCGAGGTGGCGGGGCTGCTCGCCCTCATGCTGTTGCACCACGCCCGACGCGCCGCGCGGACCGCGCCCGACGGCAGCCTGGTGCCGCTCGCCGCGCAGGACCGCGGCCGGTGGGACACCACGTCGATCGCCGAGGGCGTCGAGATCCTGCAGGCCGCCCTCGCCCGCGACCGGCTGGGCGAGTTCCAGGCCCAGGCAGCCGTCGCGGCGCTGCACGCCGACGCGCCCACCGCCGAGGAGACCGACTGGGTGCAGATCGTCGAGTGGTACGACGAACTCGTGCGCCTGACCGACAGCCCGGTCGTCCGGCTCAACCGCGCGGTGGCCGTCGGCGAGGCCGACGGGCCGCGCGCCGGCCTGGCGGCGCTCGCGGCGCTGGACGACTCGCTGCCCCGCCACGCGGCGGTGGCGGCGTACCTGCACGAGCGCGACGGTGACCTGGCGACGGCGGCACGGCTGTACGCCGAAGCGGCCCGGAAGGCGCCCAACCTCGCCGAGCGTGACCACCTGACGCGCCAGGCCGCCCGGCTCAACGCCCGCCGGCGCGCCTGACCTGCCTAGGACTCCGCAGTGGAACCATTGTCCTAGGATGCTTTAGGGGGTGTGCGCCAGCCGGCACCGGAATGACACGCCGGACGATCACCCGGTACGGGCACGACCGTCGGCTCGACGGGCCCTAGCATTGCCGGCGTGGCGACGCGGCTCGTGCAGATCAACATGAAGGCCCGGGACGACTCCGCGCTCGGCGGTTTCTGGGCGGAGGTGCTCGGCTGGGGAGTCTCCAGCGAGGGGCCCGGCGTGACAAACCTCGAACCCGAGGGCTTCGTCTACCCCGACCCCGTCGCGGTCTGCATCGACCTCATCGTCTCTTCGGAACCCAAGACGGTGAAGAACCGCGTGCACGTCGACCTCGCCACCACCTCGGCAGCCCACCAGGCGGAGGTGGTCGCGCGCCTGAAGGAGCTCGGCGCGACACCTGCCGACGTGGGCCAGGGCGACGTCCCGTGGACGGTCCTGGCCGACCCGGAGGGCAACGAATTCTGCGTGCTGGACCCCCGACCGCTCCACCGCGACACCGGACCGATCGCCGCCGTGGTGGTCGACTGCGCGGATCCGCGAGCCATGGCGCGCTTCTGGGGCGAGGCCATGGACTGGGCCCTGCACGAGGTGACCGACCACGAGGCGGTGCTGCGCTCCGCCAAGGGCGTCGGCCCCTACCTGCGGTTCCTCCGCACACCCGACGTGAAGACCGGGTGGAACCGCGTCCACCTCGACGTCCGCCCGTACCCGGGTGACGACCTGGAGGCCGAGGCGGCCAGACTGCGGAATCTCGGCGCCACCGCCGTCGACCTGGACCGCGACGTCCCGTGGACGGTCCTCGCCGACCCGGAGGGCAACGAGTTCTGCGTCCTCACCCCAGGCTGACCCGAACCCCCGTCAGCCGCTCACCACGACCATCAGCCCCGACCTTGCGACGGCCCTAGCCCACTGATCGCACGATCCGGGCCGTTCACTGCCGGAAAAGGTCTCCGCCGCAGCCGTGCTGCTGGCGGCCTCCGCAGGGTGGCACCGTCCAAACTGTACGTCGGGCCCGCACTGCTGCCATTCGGGTGAACAGCCCTGTTGAAGTGCGGTTTCGCCGCTATACCCTCGCTGCTTGTGATTGACGACGACCCTTGGACGACGCTCCGGACGACCGACGGACACGTCGGCACCTCCAGGGTGGTCCACCTCCGCGGCGACCCCTGGTTGGACGGCCCGGTCGGAGACCCGGTGGCGCGGGGACTCGCGGGCAATCCGGCGGCACCGGCCGACGTGCTGCTGCGTCTGCTCGACGACCACGCCGAGGCCGTCCCCGCAGCGTTCCGGCGGCGCGCCGACCTGCCGCCCGCGGTGGTCGCAGGGGCGATGCGTCACCCCTCGGCCCGGGTACGCGGCGCGCTCGCCGCCAACCCGCACATCGTCCCGGCGCTCCGGCTCGGCCTGCTGGACGACCCCGAGCGTCGCGTTGTCGAGCTCGTCCGTGCGGATCCGGACCTGGCTCTGCCGGATCGCGCGTTCACGCCGAGCCTGGACCGGCTCGTCGAGCAGTTCCGGCGAGGCATCATGACGGCGGCCGAGCTGCGTGGCGAGGTGATCGAGCTGGCGTGGGGCGACCGGCGTGCGGTGCGTGTCGTCGCCACCCACCCGGAGCCGCTCGTGCGTGCCGCCGCGGTCGGGCTGCTCGGCGGCCTGGACGAAGCGTCCCGCGATGAACTACGCCAAGCCTTGCTGCACGACGACGTGCCGGAGGTGCGGGCGGCGACCGCCCACTTCTACGCCGAGCGGGAACGGGCGCAGGAGCCGGCGGACCTACCCGCCAACGGGTACGCGTACCGAGGGCTGCTGGGTGAGCTGCCGCTCTCGCCCGCACTGATCGAGTACGTGCTCGCCGCCGAGGACGGGAGGGAGGGCGTCGACGCGATGGCAACCAACCCGGCCCTGCCGCCGGAGGTGGTCGAGGCGCTGTTCGACCACCCGTCGGCGGACGTCCGGCGCAGCCTCGCCGGGCGTGACGACCTGACAGGCGCCCAGTTGGCGCGGCTCGCCGCCGACCCGGACGCGTCCGTACGGACCGCGGCCTCCGTGCATCCCGCGCTGACCGAGGAGGAACGTGCGGCGATCGACATCGACGTGACCACGGCACCGTTTGACCCCCGTATCGACCTGTGCTGGCACGTGCGGGGGACGGTGTCGCGTGAACCGCTGCCGCCGCCGGCGGAGTCGGTACGGCTTGCCACGTCGGTCAACCCGCTCCTGCGCCGGCGGGCCGCGGTCGACCCGCGGTTGCCGGCCGGGATCGTCACCGCGCTCTCGGACGATGCCGATCCCGGCGTGCGGGCGCTCGTCGCTCATCACCATCCGGCCGCGCCGCCCGAACTGCTCCTGCGCGTGTTCCGCGAGCAGGGGAACCGTCGATGCGACCGGGGCCGGCTGCTGGCGCTGCCGAACTTCCCGACGGCGGGGCTGGCCCGGTTCGCCGACGATCAGGATCCCGCCGTCCGGCGGCTCGTCGCCCGCGACCCGGAGGCGGATCCGGCGCTCGTCGACCGGCTCACCCGCGACCCCGACGCCGCGGTACGGCAGGCGATGGCGGCATGCCCCCGACTGCCGGTGGACCGGATCGTCGACCTGCTCGACGACGTCGAACTGGCCGGGTCCACGGCGCGGAACCCGGCCCTGCCGGTCGACGCGATGCGCGAGCGACTCGCCTCGTCGGCACCCTCGCAGGGGAGGCGCTGACGGTCGATCGGCACCAGGTGCCGAGTGCCATGACCTGCGTCGACCTCCGGCCGACGGGCAGCCGTGCGGGTGCTGGGCGCGGAGGTCGGTGGTGGTCAGGTGGCGGCGGTCGCGGCCGGCCGCGGGTACTTGTGGAAACCGCTGCCGCTCTTGCGCCCGTACCGGCCCGCGTCCACCAGTTCCCGCAGCGTGCGCCCGGGCCGGAAGCGGGGGTCACCGGTGCACTCGAGCAGCACCAGGAGCGTGTCGACGACGGTGTCCAGGCCGATCAGGTCGGCGGTACGCAGCGGACCCGTCGCGTGGCCGAGGCACTCCTGGAAGACCCGGTCGACGGTCGCGGCGTCGGCGGTGCCCTGGCCGACGACCTCGGCGGCCTCGTTCACGGTGAGCATCAACACGCGGTTGATCACGAAGCCCGGCCCGTCGGCGACGACGATGCCGGTCTTGCCGATCGCGGCGAGCAGGTCGAGGGTGCGCTGGAGGGTGTCCGCGCTGGTCCGTGGCGCCCGCACCACCTCGACGCTGTCCCTGCGGGGCGCGGGGTTCATGAAGTGTGTCCCGACCACCCGGTCCGGCCGGCGGGTGCTGGCGGCGAGCCGGTCGATGGGGATGGCGGAGGTGACCGACGCGAGCACCGTCGTCGGTGGACAGACGGCGTCCAGCTCGCCGAAGATCCGTTCCTTGAGCGGGATGCGTTCCGGTGCGCACTCGATCACGTACCCGGCCCGGTCGAGCCCGGCGGTCCGGTCGGTCCAGCTGATCCGCTCGGTCACCCGGGCCATCGGCTCGCCCGCGCGGTGCGGGGCCAGCAGCCGGGCCTGCCGCAGCCCGGTACGCAGCCGGTCCACCGCCGCCGCCACCCCGGTCGCCGACCCGAGCGCCGGGTCGGCCACGACCACGTCGTACCCGCCCTCGGCCAGGCACTGGGCGATGCTGAGCCCCATCGTGCCGGCGCCGACCACCCCGACGGTTCCGCTCATGCTCCCCCCTCGCCGCGCCTGATGATCCGTCCGCTGTGCCCGCTCACGCCGTCACCACCCGCACCGGGTGTGCCCGCGCGGTCGGCGGCCGGGCCGGGTCGATCGCGAGCGTCCACCGGTCGCCCGCGTCGTCCTCGACGGCGAAGCCGGCGAAGCGCAGGGTGACCAGCATCTGCCGGTTGACCGCGGTGGGCACGAACTCCGCCACCGGCCGTCGGCCGGCGGCGAGCGCGGTGTGCACGAGGTGGTCGAGCAGGGCCGCGCCGGCGCCCCGGGACAGCACCCGGCACGACATCAGCAGCAGCCGCAGTACGCTCGCGTCCGGCCGCAGCTCGGTGACGGCCAGCCCGACCGTGCCGTAGGAGCCGAACCTGTCCCGCAGCCGCGCCACCAGCACCTCGTGCCGCGGCGACGCGCACAGTGCGCGCAGTTCCGCCAGGCTGAACGTGACGCCGGTGGTGTTCAGCTGGTGGGTGCGTACGGTCAGCTCGTGCGCCCGGGCGAGGTCGGCCGGGCCGGCCCGGCGCACCTCCAGCACCAGGCCGAGCGAGGCGAGGAAGTCCGCGGGCGGCCCGGCATGGGTGGCCTCGGCGGCCCGGCGTCGCTCGTCGGTCCGGTAGAGCTGGCGGCGCTGCCGGGACTCCTCGGTGACGAACTCGCGGGCGAACTCGGGCAGCGCCGGCAGTGCGGCGACGGCGTCGGCCGGGTGGCAGCGCACGACCGGCAGCGCGGCGGCCACCTCGGCGCGCTCCACCGGGTCGTTGTCGACGAACGCGACGGTGTCCAGGCCGATGCCCAGGTCGGCGGCGATCCGGGTGACCGCGAGGGACTTGGCGCCCCAGCCCACCTCGACCCGGGTGAACAGGTCGAGCAGGCCGTGCGCGGCCAGGTGGGCGGTGGCGGCGGCACGCTCGCCCCGGCTGGCCACGGCGTGCAGGACGCCGCGCCGGTCCAGGGCGTGCTCGGGGTGCCGGGGTGAGCTGCCGGCCGGCAGCCGGTGGGCGCACCGGGGGCCGGGGTCCGCTGCCGTTCCTGCCGTCGGGCCGGTGTGGTGGGCGACCTGTTCAAGATCGTAACGCAGGCCGCCGACGAGATCCGCAAGCGCACGTGACGCGGCAGTGTCGACGATGCCTACGGCGGATCCCTCCCACCCGCTCGTCATGAGGCATCGGGAAGGAACCTGATCGCGGCGTAGCGCGCGGCCGGGTGCGGAAGCTGTCCGGGGATGCCGAGAATATGGGGGCCGTTCCCCGTACCGGTCGCCGCAGGCGCGGTGACATTCTCGTTGCCGTCCGTCAGCGACGAGTTTCCTGGAGTGGTGCGCATGGACGAGCAGGTACGGGTGCAGGTCATCGCCGCCGACCCGGAGGTACGGGTCGGTGTCGACGAGCTGGTGCGGGTGTGCCCGGAGCTGACCGTGGTGGTCGACCGGCCGGACGTGGTGCTGGTGGTGACCGACGAGGTCGGCGACGCGGTGCTGGTCCTGTTGCGCTCGCTGTCCCGCGCCGGCCGGCGGGTGCTGCTGGTGGCCGACAGGTTGCGGGAGTCGGACGTGGCCGAGGCCGTGGCGGCGGGTGCCGGCGGGCTGCTGCGCCGTTGCGAGGTTCGCCCCGACCGGCTGCGCCCGGCGATCCGGGCGACGGCCGAGGGCAGCTTCACCGTGCCGTCGGACCTGCTGGGGGACCTGCTGACCCGGGCCGACGAGCGGGCGCCGGAGCGGCCGGCGGCACGACGGCTCACCACGCGGGAGCGGGCGGTGCTGCTCATGCTCGCCGACGGGCACGAGACCGAGGAGATCGCCCGCTCGCTGGCCTACTCGGTCCGCACCGTGACCGGCATCGTGCACGCGATCACCCACCGATGGCAGGTGCGCAACAGGGCGCACGCCGTGGCGTGCGCCCTGCGTGAGGGGCTCATCTGAGCCGGACGCGCCGGGTCAGATCAGCCCGTGCCGGATGGCGTACGCGGTCGCGTGGACCCGGTTGGAGACCTGCAACCGGGCCATGAGGTCGTAGATCATGTTCTTCACGCTGTGTGGTGAGCAGCGCAGTTCCCGCGCGATCCCCGCGTTGTCGTACCCCTCGGCGACGAGTTCGAGCACCCGGAGCTGCTGGGCGGTGAGTACGGGCTTCGACGCGTTCCTCATGATCGTCTCCTGGGCCGTGTGGTGGTGACTACCGACCCAGGCTAGGAACGGCTCGTCGCCCGCTCATCGGGCCGCCGCACCCAGATTGCCGGCCGCCGCCCCCGCATTTTCCGCACGGGCGCCCACGATCCACTGCCGGGCCAACCGCCCGACCGCCTCCTCGGGCCGCCGCACCGCCGCGGCGAGGATCCCGCTGAAGCCGGCGGCGAACGAGGCGGCGCGGTCGGCGGTGAACAGGTCCTCGTGGTACTGGAGGGACCCGGTCAGCCGCGTTCCCTCTCCCCGTACGGTGAGCAGCAGGTCGAAGGGGGAACCGCCCTGGCCGTGCCGGAACGGCTCGGCGGTCACCCCGGGCAGCCGGAGCCGACCGGTCAGGTCACCGAGAGTCTGGAAGGCGACCTGGACCAGCGGGTTGCGGCCCAGGTCGCGCTTCGGACGCAGCGCCGTCACCAGCCGGTCGAAGGGGAACCCCTGGTGCCGGTACCCGGCCAGCGCCACGTCACGTACCCGCAGCAGCAGGTCGGTGAAGGCCGCTCCGGGCGGGCAGGGCACCCGCAGGGCGAGGGTGTTGGCGAACATCCCGATCCCGTTCTCCGCCGCCTCCGTGTCGCGGTTCGCGGCGAACGTGCCGACCACCAGGTCGTCGCGGCCGGCGAGCTGCCCGACCAGCACGGTGAACGCGGTGAGCAGCACCATGAACGGGGTCGAGCCGGTGGCCCGCGCCAGCGTCCGCACCGCGGCGGTGGTCTCCGCCGACAGGTCGAACCGGACGGTGGCCCCGCTCTGCCGCAGCCGCGCCGGTCGGGGCAGATCGGTCGGGAGGTCCAGGGTGGGCGGCGCGCCGGCGAGGTGCCGACGCCAGTAGTCGAGGCCGGCCGGGTCGGTCGCCGGCAGCGGGGCCGGCGGCAGCGGGTCGACGGCCGCCGTGTCGCCCCGGCGGCGCCGCGCGTACGCCTGGCAGAGGTCGCGCCACAGCACGTCCATCGACCAGTCGTCGGCGACGACGTGGTGGACGGTGGCGGCCAGGACGTGCTCCTCGGGGGCCAGGCGCAGCAGGGTGACCCGCAGCAGCGGCCCCTCGGCGAGCGCGAACGGCACGGCGGCGAGCCGTTCGACGGCCACCCGCGCCTCGGTGAGGTCGGCGACGGTGCGCACCTCGACCGGCACCCGGGCGTCCGGCCCGATCTCCGCGTACGGCACGCCGCGCCGGGACCGGAAGGTGGTCCGCAGGGCCGGGTGCCGGCGCACCGTGTCCGCCAGGGCGGCGCCCAGCACGTCGACGTCGACGGGTCCGCGCAGGCGGTAGGACTCGGCGATCGTGTAGGTGGTCGACCCCGGATCGAGCTGGTCGGCGAACCAGATCCGGTGCTGGGCGGCGCTGAGCGCCCCGGCAGCCGGCCGGTCGGCGTCGACGTCCGGTGCGCCCGGCGGCTGGCTCTCCCCGGCTGCGCCACCGGTGCCGGCCGCCGCCCGGCCGGCCCCGACGAGGTCGGCCACGGTGGCGGTGAGCACGTCGGCGGGGGAGAACGACCGGCCCCACAGGTGGCGCAGGCGGGAGCAGACCCGGGCGGCCGCCAGCGAGTCGCCGCCCAGCTCGACGAAGGTGTCGTGCACCCCGACCGGCCCGGCGCCGAGCACCTCGGCCCAGATGCCGGCGAGCCGACGCTCGTCGTCGGTACGCGGTTCGACCCGCTCCCCGTCGGCGAGCCGGTGCCCGTCGGGCGCGGGCAGGGCCGCCCGGTCCAGCTTGCCGCTCGGCCCGACCGGCAACGCCGGCACGGCCACGAACGCCGGCGGGACCATGTGCCCGGGCAGCCGTTCGGCGAGGTGGGCCCGGAGCACCCGGACGCCGGGGACGGCGCCGGCCACCACGTACCCGACGAGCTGCCCGGCGTGCACGGCGGTGGCGGCGGCCCGCACGCCCGGCACGGTACGCAGCGCCGCGTCGATCTCACCCAGCTCGACCCGGTGGCCCCGGATCTTGACCTGGTGGTCGATCCGGCCCAGGTAGTCCACGGCCCCGTCGGGCAGCCGCCGGGCCAGGTCCCCCGTGCGGTACAGCCGGGAGCCGGGCGGGCCGAACGGGTCGGGGACGAACCTCTCGGCCGTCAGCCCGGGCCGGCCCAGGTAGCCCCGGGCGAGCTGCACCCCGGCCAGGCAGAGTTCGCCGACGTCCGCCGCCTCGCCGCGCTCGTCCAGGACGTGGGTGCGGGTGTTCGCCACCGCGTGGCCGATGCTGACCGGCTCACCCGCCCGGCAGCGCGACCCGGTCACCTCCACCGCCGCCTCGGTCGGGCCGTAGAGGTTGAGCAGCTCGCAGCCGATCAGCTCGTCGGCCTCGGTGACCAGGTCACCCGTCAGCTCCTCGCCGCTGCAGACGATCCGGCGCAGGGCGGGCAGGCGGGCCTCGGTGTCGCGGACCTCGGCGAGGAACGCCCGCAGCATCGACGGTACGAAGTGGATCGCGGTGATCCCGTACCGGCGGATCGTGTCGATCAGGTACGCCGGGTCGCGGTGTCCGCCGGGGCGGGCCATCACCAGCCGCGCGCCGGCGGCCAGGGTGCCGAAGATCTCCGGCACCGAGACGTCGAAGCCGTACGGGGTCTTCTGGAGCACCCGGTCGTCGGGGCCCAGCGGATGCGCGTCCAGCCCCCAGCGGACCCGGTTGACGATGGCGCGGTGCGGGATCACCACGCCCTTGGGCCGACCGGTGGAGCCGGAGGTGTAGATGACGTACGCCGGATGATCCGCGTCGACGGTGACCCGCGGCGCCCCGGCCGGCCGACCGGGGGTCTCCCGGCCCACCGGCACGGTGGCGACGCTGCGGCCCGCCTCGGCGAGGGCCGGCAGGCCCGGGTCGGCCACCACGGTGTCCAGCCCCGCGTCGGCCACCAGCAGGGCGATCCGCCGGGCCGGGTGCTCCGGGTCCAGCGGCACGTAGGCGGCTCCGGCGGTGAGGACGCCGAGCAGGGCCACCACCAGGTCGCCGCCCCGGTGCAGGCACACCCCGACCCGGGACTCCGGGCCGACGCCCCGCGCGACCAGCAGGTCGGCGAGCCGGTCGGCCCGCCGTACCAGTTCGGCGTAGCTGAGCTGCTCCCGCTCGGTGACCACCGCGACGGCGTCCGGGGTGCGCGCCGCCTGCCCGTGCACCAGCTCGTGCAGTGCCGGCTGTCCCGGGTAGCTCCTGGCCGTGTCGTTCCACGGTGCGACGCCCGGCTCAGTCGGCATCCGGGTCCTCCGGCGCGATGGTCAGGAAGTCCGGCAGCCGGGTGCCGAGGCCGTCGCGTTCCGCGGCCCGCCGCACCAGCTCGGCCACGGCGAGGTCGAGCACGCCCAGGCCGAACGGCGAGTAGACGGTGACCCGTTGCGGGTCGTGCCGCCAGCCGGCCCCGTCCAGGATCTCGCCGATGCCGGCGGCGATGAAGTCGCGGTTGCCGGCCTCCTGCTCCGCCAGGTGCAGCGAGGTGGCCGCCCGGCAGACGTGGTCGGCGTCGTCGACGACGTTGACGGCGGTGCGGACGTCCGCCGGGAAGATGTCCCGCAGCGACAGGTGCAGCACGAGTGCCCCGGGGCGGCAGTGCGCCAGCCCCAGGTGCGGTACGCCCGCCGTCGTGGCCAGGCAGACCAGCGGGTGGGCGCCGAGCGCCTCCTCGACGCCGCCGGCGACGCGCACCTTCAGGTCCCACCGCGCGCAGCGCCGGGCGAACGCGGCGGCCCGCCCGGCGTCCAGGTCGAAGACGGTCACCTCCGTCAGGCCGGGCAGCGCCGCACGGAGGAACCGCAGCACCTCGAAGTTGATCACGCCGCAGCCGACCAGGGAGACGCCGCCGGCCGGCGGGGCGAGGGCGCCGGCGGCCAGGGCGGCGCTGGCGGCCGTCCGCCGGGCGGAGATCGTGGAGCCCTCGATCAGCGCGACCGGGTGGCCGTCGGTCATCGAGTTCACCACGATCGCGGCGGAGGCGCGGGCCAGCCCGCGGTCGACGTTGCCGGGGAACGACGAGATCCACTTCATGCCGGCGACCGGGGAGTCGTCGCCCAGGTACGCGGGCAGCCCGATGATCCGGTTGCGGGCGTCCTCCGGGAACCGCAGGAACACCGAGTGCGGCAGCACGGTACGCCCCCGCCCGTGCAGGACGTAGGCGCGGCGGACCGCGTCCAGGACGGCGTCCTCCCGGTCGGCCAGGATCTGCCGGACCTCGCCGGCGGACACGATCAGCATGACGGCACGTCCATTGTCCGGTCCCTCCACAGGTGGGTGACGTCGCCGAAGTGCCCGGTCACCCAGTCGTCGTCGTAGATCGTGTTCAGGTAGCGCTCACCCCGGTCGGGAAAGATCAGCGCGCAGGTCGCGCCGGCCGGGATCAGGTCGCGAAACTGCTCCAGGGCGGCCACCACCGCCCCGGACGAGCCACCGGCGAGGATGGCCTCCCGGCGGGCCAGCCGGCGGCAGCCGGCCACACAGTCCAGGTCGTCGACGTGCATCACCTTGTCGGCCAGCCCGTCCCGGTAGAGCTTCGGCCGGATCCCCGCGCCGTGGCCGGGGATGAGCCGCTTGCGTGGGGGGTGGTCACCGAAGATGGCGCTGCCCGCCGCGTCCACCGCGACGATTGTCAGCGCCAGCTCGTGCCGGCGCGCGTAGTCGGCACAGCCGCGCAGCGTGCCGCAGGAACTGGTCGCGCAGAACAGGAAGTCCAGCGGGGCGGGCACCCCCTCGACGATCTCCCGCATGGTGGTCTCGTGGGCGCGGGGGTTCAACGGGTTGCCGTACTGGTCCGGCCACCAGGCGTTCGGGATGGTCGCGACCAGCTCCTGGACCCGGCGGATGCGCTGCGGCAGGTACTCGCCCGTGGCCGGGTCGGTGCGGGTCACCACCTCCACCTCGGCGTCGAACGCGCGCATGACCGCGATGTTCTGCGCGTTCGTGCGGGGGTCCACCACGCAGATGAACCGGAGGCCGAAGTAGCGGCACACCTGAGCCAGCCCGATGCCGAGATTGCCCGAACTGGACTCGACCACCACCGACCGGCCGGGTTGCAGCTGCCCGGTCCGCAGCCGGTCGATCAGCATGCCCAACGCCGAGCGGTCCTTGATGCTGCCGCCCGGGTTGTGCGCCTCCAGCTTCGCCCACAGCGTGAACGCGGCGTCCGGCATGAGCTTGTCGAGCCGGACCAGTGGGGAGCCGCCGATCGTGGTCAGCACCCCACCGACGTCGGTCTCATCGGCCCGCATGTTCGCTCCCGCTACGGGGATCCGTAGCGGCCCGCAGGGTGTTACCGGGCACGGTCGCGGTGCCGGGGATCGCCTCGGCCGGGTCGTCGGTGGTGCCGAGCATCCGGTTGGCCTCGTCCACCATCACCACCCGGGGCGAGTACCCCTTGGCGTCCGGGTCGGCCATCGCCGCGTAGCTGATGATGATGACCAGGTCGCCGGGGTGGATCAGCCGGGCGGCGGCCCCGTTGATCCCGATGACCCCGCTGCCGCGCCTGCCGGCGATGACGTACGTCTCCAGGCGGGCGCCGTTGTTGATGTCCACCACGTGCACCTGCTCGCCGGCGAGCAGGTCGGCGGCGTCCATCAGATCCTCGTCGATGGTCAACGAGCCGACGTAGTGCAGGTCGGCCTGGGTGACCACCGCGCGGTGGATCTTCGACTTGAGTATGGTGCGCAACACCTTCAGCTCCTCCTTGAGGGCTCGATCGGCAGAAAGCCCGCTCGACGTATCGAGCGGCTGAGCGTCGCCAGGGCGGCGAGCAGGACCATCCAGACGGCCATCGACCACGCGGCGGGTGCCGGCCCGAGCGACTCCAGCAGGAAGCCGCCGACCAGGGAACCGAGCGCGACCGCGCCGTTGGCCAGCAGGCTGACCGCGCTGAGCACCCGGCCCTGGATGCGGTCGGGGGTGATGGCCATCTGGTACCCGGCGACCGCCACGTTCCAGATCGGCCCCACGAACCACATCAGGGCGTACGCGGCGCCGATCAGGTAGCGGTCGTCGGTGAGGGCGATGACGCAGGTCATCAGCGCCCACACCCAGTTCGCGGCGATGACGATCGCGCGCATCGGGAACCGCCCGGCGCACCACGTCGCCACCAGCGAGCCGAGCACCCCGCTGGTGCCGGCCACACCGAGCAGCAGGCCGATTGCGGCCGGGGCCGCCCCGGCGGCCTCGAACGCCACGATGATGATCAGGAACAGGACGCGGAACAGCAGGTTGCTGCCGGCGACCAGCAGGGTGGCCGTGCGCAGGAACGGCTGCCCCCACAACCACCGCAGCCCGTGCGTCAGCTCGGCGGCCAGCTTCCCGGGACGGGTGTCGGGGCCGGTCGCGTCGCCCGGCGCGGCCTGGAAGTCGCGGCGGATGAACAGCAGCGTCAGCAGGGAGACCAGATAGGAGACGGTGTCCAGCACGAACGGCCAGATCCGCCCCAGCCCGAACAGCGCCCCGCCGAGCGGGGTGCCGGCCATCACCGCGGCCCGCTCCCGGGCCTCGTTGCGCGACAGCGCCGTGGTCACCTGGCTCGGGTGCACCACGTTCGGGATCGCCGCGCCGGCCGCCAGCTCGTACCCGACCGACAGCGTCCCCTCGACGAAACCGACGGCCAGCACGTGCCACAGGTGCAGCTCGTCGACGGCGATCGCCGCCACGATGCTGCCCACCCCCAGGGCCCGCAGCACGTCGCACCAGATCATCACCCGCTTGCGGTCCCACCGGTCCACCAGCGCCCCGGCCGGCAGCTGGAACAGCAGCGTCGGCAGCAGCGCCACGAAGCCGGCCAGCCCGGCGGCGCCCGGTGAGCCGGTCAGCGCCAGCACCAGCAGCGGGTACGCCACCAGCGACGCGGTCGAGCCGAGCATGGAGACCGCCGAGCCGCTCCACAGCAGCAGGAAGTCCCGGTTGCGGTGCAGCGGCGGGATCCGCTCCCCGACGACCGGAGCGTCGACCCGGCTCACCGGTCGCCACCGATCCGGCGGCGGCCGGCGGGGCCCCCGCGCGCGGTCACCGGGCACCCCGGCGGGCGGCGACGTCGGCCAGCCGGCTCCGGGCGGTCAGCCTGGGGACCGCCGGCCGGCCGTCCAGCTTCGGGTAGCCGGGCAGCGCCCCGACCAGCCGGGCGACGGTCGGGTGGTCGAACAGGGCCCGGACCGGCACGTCGACGCGGAGCAGGTCCCGCAGCCGGACCGCGACCCGGGTGGCCAGCAGCGAGTGCCCGCCGACCTGGAAGAAGTTCTCGTGCACGCCCACCTCGCCGGTGCCGAGCACCTCGCCCCACACCTGCGCGACAGTCCGCTCGTCGGCGGTACGCGGCGCCACCCGCACGGGTTCCCGCCGCCCGCCGGCACCGGGTCGCGGCACCGGCAGGGCGTTGCGGTCGACCTTGCCCGTCGGGGTGAGCGGGAAGGCGTCCAGCGCCACGTAGGCGGCCGGGCACAGGTAGTCCGGCAGCGTACGGAGCAGGAACTCGCGCAGCTGCTCGCCGGTCGGTACCGGGTGCCGCCCCCCGCCGACCAGGTACGCGACCAGCTCCTGCTCCCCGCCGTACCGCTGCGGGTGCACCACGGCGGCCCGGACGTGCTCGTGGGCCAGCAGCGCCGCCTCGACCTCGGCCGGTTCGATCCGGTGTCCCCGGATCTTCACCTGGTGGTCGACGCGGCCGAGGATCTCCAGGTGCCCGTCGGCGTGCCAGCGGGCCAGGTCGCCGGTGCGGTACATGCGCGCGCCCGGTGCCGTGGAGTGCGGGTCGGGGACGAACTTCTCCGCCGTGAGGGCGGGCCGGCCCCGGTAGCCCCAGGCCACCCCGTCCCCGCCGATGTGGATCTCACCGGGGACGCCGACCGGCACCGGCTCCAGCCGCTCGTCCAGGATGTGGAGCCCGGCGTTCGGGGCCATGCCGAAGTCGACGGGTCGGCCGTCGGGAGCCAGCCGGGTCGTGGTCGACCAGACCGTGGTCTCGGTCGGCCCGTAGATGTCCCACACGGTGGCCCCGGTCGAGGCGAGCCGGACCGCCAGCTCGGTCGGCAGCTTCTCGCCGCCGCAGAGCACGGTCGCGCCGGCCGGCGGGGACCAGCCGGAGTCCAGCAGCATCCGGTACGTCACGGGGGTGGCCTGGAGCACCGCCGGCCCGGCGCGGTCGATCAGCTCGGACATCCGCTGCGGATCCCGGGTCTGCTCCGCGTCGGCGATCACCACCCGGCCGCCGACCAGCAGCGGCAGGTACAGCTCCAGCACCGAGGGGTCGAACGACACGGTGGTCAGGCCGACCACGGTGGCCCCCGCCGGCAGACCCGGCCGGTGCCGCATCGCGGCGAGGAAGTTGCCCAGCCCCCGGTGGTCGATCATCACCCCCTTCGGGGTGCCGGTCGATCCCGAGGTGTAGATGACGTACGCCAGGTCGTCGGCGGCCGGCCGGTCGGGCAGCCGCCGCTCGGGACGGGCGTCGATCGCCGCCCGCTCCGCGTCCAGCAGCACCGTCCGGATCCCGGCGGTGTCCAGCCGCCCGGCCAGCGCGGTCTCGGTCACCATCACCTGCGCGCCGGCGTCGGCCAGCATGAAGGCGGTCCGCTGCGCCGGGTAGTCCGGGTCCAGCGGCAGGTACGCGCCACCGGCGGCCAGCACCGCGAGGAACGCCACGACCAGGTCCGCGCTGCGGTCCAGGTGCACCCCGACCAGCGTCCCCGGCCCGACGCCCAGCTCCCGCAGGTGGTGGGCGAGGCGGTTGGTCCGGCGGTCCAGCTCGGCGTAGCTGAGCACGCCGGCGCCGAAGACCACCGCGTCCGCGTCCGGGGTGGCCGCCACCTGCCGGGCGACCCACTCGGGCAGCGTCCCGTCCGGGACCGGTCGCGGTCCGCCGGCGCCGAGGGCGAGCAGGGCGCGCCGGTCGGGCTCGGGCAGCCCGCACCGGCGCGGGTCACCCGTCGGGTCGGCGACCATCGCCTCCAGCACCCGCCGGTAGGTCCGGGTGAGCAGGTCCAGGTGGCCGTCGGAGATCCGGTCGGTGCCGGCCTCGATGATCAGTTGACCGGGCTCGCTGGACACCGAGAGGCCGAACTCGTTCGGGGTGGTGTCGGTGATCGCCGAACGGTCGATGCCGTCGAGGTCGAGCACGTGCATGTCGGTGTAGTTGAAGAAGACGTCCACAAGCGGCTTCTGCTCGCCCCACTCGCGTTGCATCGCCGGCAGCGGGTAGTGCCGGTGCGGCCAGAGCGCGACCTCCCCGGCGAAGACCCGGCGGGCCTGCTCGGCCCAGGTCGGCGCGGTCAGCTCCACCGCGAACGGCACGGTGTTGAGGAACATGCCGCGCACCTGGTCGCCGTCGGTCAGCTCGGGCCGTCCGTTGCAGACCAGCCCGCTGTGGAAGCGCCGCTGCCCGGTCACGACGCCCAGCACGGCCAGGTGCGCGGTGAACAGCAGGCTCTTCAGCGGTACGTCCGCCGTGCGGGCCAGCTCCCGCAGCCCCGGCATCAGGTCGGCGAAGGGCAGCCGCACCGCCCGGTACCGGGCCCCCGCACCCGCCCACGCGGCCGGGACGCTGAGCCGCTCGTGGGTGCGTACCCGCGACGCCCAGAACTCGCGGTCCACCCCGGCGGCCACCGCGCGGCGCTCCAGCGCCACCGCGTCGGCGAACCGGACGGCCGGCACCGGGGCGGGCCGCGGGTCCTGCCCGTCCCGGATCCGCCGGTGGTACGCCAGCAGCTCCGGGACCAGCGAGTTCTGGCTCCAGCCGTCCAGGATGGCGTGGCTGTAGCTGACCAGCAGTCGCCACCGGTCGTCGGCGAGCTGGTAGGCGTGCAGCCGCAGCAGCGACGGCGTGCCCAGGTCGAAGCGGTCCCGGCGCTCCTCGGCGACCAGCCGGGCCACGGTGCCCTCCACCTCGGCGGCCGGCAGGTCCCGCAGGTCGGTGTGGCCGACCCGGATCTCCGCGCCCGGGTGGATCAGCTGGAGCGGCTCGCGGTAGGAGGTCAGGTCGATCGAGGCCCGCAGGATCTCGTGCCGGGCGGCGAGCAGCCGGGCGGCGGCGCGCAGGGCGGGCAGCGAGAACGCCTCGCCCTCGACCGGATAGCAGAGGCTGTTCAGGTACAGCTCGCCGGTCGGGTCGGCGAGCATCTCGTACGCCATGCCGGCCTGCGCCATCGACAGCGGGTACGCGTCGACGACGCCCTCGGGCAGTCGGGCCCGGTCCTCCTCGCCGATGAGCGCGAACCGGTCGACCAGGCGGGTGGCCTCGGCCGGCAGCCCGCCCTCCCGGGCGTCGACGGCCGCGGCGAGCTCGGCGACCGTCCGGTACCGGAAGAGGTCCGTGACGGTGAGGTCGAGCCCCTGGTCGCGGAGGTTCCCGACGACCCGGATGGCGCGGATGCTGTCGCCGCCGATGTCGAAGAAGCGGTCGTGGATGCCGATCGGTCCGGCGTTGCCGGCGAGGGCCTGGGCGTAGGCGGCCACGATCAGGTGCTGGGTGGGGGTGGCCGGTGGGGTGTGCCCGCCGCTGCGCGCGGCGTGCGTGCCGGGCGGGGGGAGTGCGTTGCGGTCGATCTTCCCGCTGCTGGTCAGGGGGAGTTCGGTGAGCGTGACCCAGTGGGCGGGGACCATGTACTCGGGCAGCCGCGCGCGCAGGTGGGTGCGCAGGGTGTCGGCGTCGGCGGGGTGGCCGTCGGCGGCGACGAGGTAGGCGGCGAGTTGCCGGTCGTCGCCGGGGCCGTGCGGGTGCACGACGGCGGTACGGACGCCGGGGTGGTCGGCGAGGGCGGCCTCGATCTCGCCGAGCTCGATGCGGTTGCCGCGGATCTTCACCTGGTGGTCGAGGCGGCCGAGGTACTCGATCGTGCCGTCCGGGCGCCAGCGGGCCTGGTCGCCGGTGCGGTAGGCGCGCCGGCCGCCGTCGGCGGGGATGAAGCGTGCGGCGGTGAGCGCGGGCCGGCGGTGGTAGCCGCGGGCGAGCTGCACGCCGGTGAGCAGGAGTTCTCCGGGTACGCCGACGGGGACCGGGTTGCCCCAGGGATCGTGGATGTGGGCGCCGGTGTTGGCGATGGGGCTGCCGATGGTGACGGTCTGCCCCGGGTGGACGCGGGCGGCCGTCACGTCGACGGCGGCCTCGGTGGGGCCGTAGAGGTTGTGCAGCTCGACGTCGAGGTGTTCGTGCACGGCGGCGGCGAGGTCGTCGGGCAGCGCCTCGCCGGAGCAGACGACGTGCCGGAGGTGGGGCAGGGCGGTGCCGGTCGTGGCGAGGTGGGCGGTGAAGGCGCGCAGCATCGAGGGGACGAAGTGGACGGTGGTGACCCGCCGCCGGTCGATGGTCTCGGCGAGGTAGGCGGGGTCGCGGTGCCCGTCGGGGCGGGCCATGACGAGGGCGGCGCCGGTGGTCAGGGGCCAGAAGAACTCCCACACGCTGACGTCGAAGGTGTGCGGGGTCTTCTGCAGGATCCGGTCGGTCTGGTCGAGCCGGTAGGCGTCCTGCATCCAGCGGAGCCGGTTGACGATGGCGCGGTGGTCGACGAGGACGCCCTTGGGGCGGCCGGTGGAGCCCGAGGTGTAGATCAGGTAGGCGGGGCTGCGGTCGTCGGTGGTGACGCCGGGCCGTCCGGCGGGTTCGCCGGTGAGCGTCGGGTCGTCGAGGTGGACCCGTGGACCGGGGGACCAGTCGTGCTGGTCCGGGGCGTCGACCAGGGTGACGGGGTCGCCGGCGTCGGCGAGCATCCAGCGCAGCCGCTCGACGGGGTGGCCGGGGTCGAGCGGCAGGTAGGCGGCGCCGGTCTTGAGTACGGCGACGAGGGCCACGGCGAGGGCGACGCGGCGTCGCGCGCTGACGGCGACGATCCGTTCGGGTCCGGCGCCGAGGGCGATCAGCCGATGGGCGAGCCGGTTGGCGCGGGCGTCGAGCTGGGCGTACGTCAGCTCCTCGTCGTCGTCGAGCACGGCGACCGCGTCCGGGGTGGCGTCGACCTGCGCCTCGATCAGCCGGTGCAGCAGGGTGTGGCGGGGGTGGTCGACGGCGGTGTCGTTCCAGGCCGCGAGCTGGGCGGTCTCGGCGTCGGTGAGCATGGGCAGCCGGGTTACCGGGGCGTCCGGGTCGGCGGCGACGGCGCTCAGCAGCCGCTGGTAGTGCCCGGCCAGCCGCCGCGCGGTCGCGTCGTCGAACAACGCCGTCGCGTACTCGACCACCCCGGAGAAGGAGCCGTCCGCCTCCTCGGTCACCTGCATGGTCAGGTCGAACTTGGCGGTGTGCCAGAGCGTCGGCACCTGCCGCGCGCGCAGCCCCGCCCCGGCGAAGTCGGCCGCCGTGGCGTTCTGCATGACGAACATGGTCTGGAACAGCGGGTTGCGCGACAGGTCCCGCTCCGGGGACAGCGCGTCCACGATCCGCTCGAACGGCACGTCCTGGTGGGACTGCGCGTCAAGCACCGTCTCCCGGACCCGGGCCAGCACCTCGACGAAGGTCGGCTCGCCGGACAGGTCGGTCCGCAGCACCAGCGTGTTGACGAAGTACCCGATCAGGTCCTGGACCTCGGGGCGGGTACGCCCGGCGACCGGGGTGCCCACCGCCACGTCGGTCTGCCCGGTGTAGCGGGCCAGCAGCACCTGGAACACGGCCAGCAGCACCATGAACGGCGTCGCCCGGTACCGCCGCCCGATCGAGGCGAGGGCGCGACCGAGGTCGGCCGGCACGGTGAACGGCAGCGTCGCGCCCCGGGGGTCCTGCACGGGCGGGCGGGGCCGGTCGGTCGGCAGCTCCAGCGGCACGAGGCCCGCCAGCCGGTCGCGCCAGTGGTCGAGCTGCCCGGTCAGGCCGGCCGCCCGGTCCCGCTGCCGCACCGCGAAGTCCGCGTACTGGATCGGCGGCGGGGCGAGCGGGGACGGCTCGCCGGCGACCAGCGCCGGGTAGAGCGCGCCGAGTTCCCGGGCCAGCACGCCGACCGACCAGCCGTCGAACGCGATGTGGTGGGCGACCAGCACCATGACGTGCTCGTCCTCGGCGAGCCGGACCAGCCGGACCCGCAGCGGCGCGTCCCGACCCAGGTTGAACGGGGTGCCCGCCTCGTCCCGGATCAGCGCGTCCAGCCGCTCCCGCCGCTGCGACGGGGCGCAGCCGGTCAGGTCGACGACCGGCAGCTCGACCGGCTCGGCCGGGCCGACCACCTGGCTCGGCCGGCCGTCCACGACCCGGTAGCGGGTCCGCAGCACCTCGTGCCGCCGGACGACCTCCCGCCAGGCTTCGCGGAGGGCCACCGGGTCCAGCGGGCCGGTCAACCGCCAGCTGAACGGCACGACGTACTCCGCGCCGCCGGGCCGGATCTGGTCGAGCAGCCACACCCCCTGCTGCGGGTAGGACAGCGGCAGCGGGCCGGTCGGCCGTTGCGGCGCGCTCGGGTTGGCCGGCGACCGGTCCGGGGCCCGCCCGGCCAGCAGCGCCTCCACCAGCGCCCGACGGCGGGCGTCGGTCAAGGTCGGGGACGGGTCCTCGGGAGTCGTCATTCCTTGCCCACCTGCGCCAACATCGTCTCCAGTTCGGACTCGGACATCCCCGCCACCCGCTCCTCGACGGCCCGCTGGAGCACCGTCGCCAGCTCCGCCACGGTCGGCGCCTCGAAGACCGCGCTGACCGGCAGGTCGACCGGGAACCGTTCGTGCAGCAGCGCGACGACCTGGGTGGCCAGCAGGGAGTGACCGCCGAGGTCGAAGAAGTCGTCGTGTGTTCCGCAGCGGTCGACGCCCAGCACCTCGGCCCACACCTCGGCGACCGCCCGTTCGGTGGGGGTACGCGGGGCCGCCGCCGGTCCGTCGGCGACCGGGCCGGCCGGGGCGGGCTCCGGCAGCCGCCGGCGGTCGACCTTTCCGCTGCCGGTCAGGGGCAGCTCGTCGAGCGTCACCCAGCTCTGCGGGACAATGTGCTCCGGCACCCGCTCGGCCAGGTACGCGCGAACCGCCCGATGGTCGGCCGGCTCGGGGCCGGCCGGCAGCAGGTACGCGACGAGCTGCGGGCCGCCGACCGCGCCGTGGTGCACGTCCACCACGGCGGCGCGGACGGCGGGATGCTGGCCGAGCACCGCCTCGATCTCGCCCAGCTCGATCCGGAAGCCCCTGATCTTCACCTGCTGGTCCCGCCGGCCCAGGTACTCGATGCTGCCGTCCGGCAGGTACCGGGCCCGGTCGCCGGTGCGGTACATGCGCTGTCCGGGCCGGTCGGCGAACGGGTCGGGGACGAAGCAGGCAGCGGTCAGTCCCGGCCGGCCGAGATAGCCCCGGGCGAGCTGGATCCCGGCGAGCACCAGTTCCCCGGGCTCACCGACCGGCACCGGCCGCAGCTCGCCGTCCACGATGTACGTGCGGGTGTTGGCCACCGGCCGGCCGATGGTCACCGCCTCGCCGGGCAGGCAGCGGGTGCTGGTCACCTCGACCGTCGCCTCGGTCGGCCCGTAGAGGTTGACCACCTCGCAGTCGAGCCGGTCGTGCGCCGCGGCCACCAGGTCGGCGGGGAGCGCCTCGCCGCTGCACAGCACCCGCCGGATCGACGGCAGGCTGGTCCGGCCGGCGGGCAGCACGTCCAGGAAGGCGCGCAGCATCGACGGCACGAACCGGATCGAGGTGACCTGCCGTTCGGCCACCACCCGGGCCAGGTACGCCGGATCGCGGTGCCCGCCGGGACGGGCCGTCACCAGCGTCGCCCCGGTGGTCAGCGGGGAGAAGAGCTCACACACCGAGACGTCGAAGCCGTACGGCGTCTTCTGGAGCACCACGCCGCCGTCGGCGCCAAGGGCGTCCGGCATCCAGCGCACCCGGTTGACGATCGCGCGGTGCTCCACGACGACGCCCTTCGGGCGGCCGGTGGAGCCGGAGGTGTAGATGACGTAGGCGGCGTTGGCCGGACCCACGACCGGCTCCGGGGCGCCGCCCGGCAGCCCCCGGTGGTCGTCGTCGACCCGGATCGGGGCGCCGGTGGCGGCGGCCAGCGGCTCGTGGTCGACGCCCGGGCCGGTGACGACGGTCGTCGCCTTCGAGTCGGTCAGCAGGTAGCGGATCCGGTCGGCCGGCTGGTCCGGTTCCACCGGAAGGTAGGCGCCGCCCGCCTTGAGCACCCCCAGCAGCGCCACCACCAGGTCGACCCCCCGGTGCAGGCACACCCCCACCACCGACTCCGCGCGCACCCCGGCCGCCCGCAGCCGGCGCGCGAGCCGGTCGGCCTCGCGGTCCAGCTCGGCGTAGCGGACGGTCCGCTCGTCGGACACCACGGCGATCGCGTCCGGGGTACGCCGTACCTGCTCCTCGAACAGCTCGTGCAGGCACGGGTCGGTCGGGTACGCGACCTCGGTGTCGTTCCACGCTGTCGGGACCCGGTGCCCGTCGGCCGCGGTCAGCTTCGCCATGGCGGTCACGACTACCGGCCCGCCGCCTGCTCCATGCGCCGGCGCAGGCTGAGCGGGCGCATGTCGGTCCACACCTCGTCGATCCGCTTCAGGCACTCCTCGCGGGTGCCCTCGGTGCCCTCCGCGCGCCACCCCAGCGGCAGCTCCCGGTCGCCCAGCCAGATCGAGTACTGCTCCTCGTCGTTCACCACGACCCGGTACGCGCGCTCATCGGTGTTCTCGTCGGACATGCCGGCTCCTCCTCGGGAAAGGGCAGCCGCGTCGTACGACACGACACTGGTCCCACTGCCGGTCACACCCTGCCGGGACGCCGTTCGCCGTACGTAGAGAAGAACCGGCAGAAAAACGCGTACGAGCCTTGCCGGGGATTCTCTTTCTGACCCGTGCCTCAGCGGAGAGGCTGAGCCGTGCCGCGTGACCGGCAGCCCAGAGGCCGACAGGAGAAGCGATGAGTACGCCCCGGATGACGGTGCCGCCGCTGCCGCGCGGGCCGGCCGAGAAACCGCTTCCGTTCGTCCTGACCGCCGGTGCGCCGGGGGAGCCGATCGGCGGGCGGCTGGCCGCCGACCGGGCCGCGATCCGGGCCCGGCTGCGTGAGCACGGGGCCGTCCTGCTGCGCGGGTTCGACGTCGGCGGGGTGGCCGGCTTCGAGGGGGTGGTCCGGGCGCTCTCCGGTGAGCCGCTGGACTACGCCGAGCGCTCGTCGCCCCGCAGCACCATCCAGGGGCGGGTCTACACCTCGACGGACTTCCCGCCGGCCGAGGAGATCTTCCTGCACAACGAGAACTCCTACCAGGCCGACTGGCCCATGGCGCTGTACTTCTACTGCCTGCGTACGCCGGCCACCCTGGGCGCCACCCCGCTTGCCGACACCCGCCTGGTGCGCCAGCGCATCGACCCGGCGGTGTGCGCCGAGTTCGTCGCCCGGGGCTGGCTGGTGGTGCGCAACTTCCACGACGGCTTCGGCGTGCCCTGGCAGCGGGCGTTCAACACCGACGACCGGGACGAGGTGTCGCGCTACTGCGCCCGCAGCGGCATCGAGGTGGAGTGGACCGGCTCGGGACTGCGTACCCGCGCCCGACGCGACGCCGTGCACCGGCACCCCGGCACCGGCGAGCTGCTCTGGTTCAACCACGTGACCTTCTTCCACGTGACCACGCTGGCCGAGGAGGTCTGCGCCGGGCTGCGGGAACTGTTCGACGAGACCGAGCTGCCCACGAACACCTACTACGGCGACGGCGGGCGCATCCCGGACGACGTGGTGGCCCACCTGCGGGACTGCTACCGGGCGGCCCAGCGGCGCTTCGACTGGCAGCGCGACGACGTCCTGGTGGTGGACAACATGCTCGCCGCGCACGCCCGAGAACCGTTCACCGGCGACCGCAGGATCGCCGTGGCGATGGCCGAGCCGTACCGCGCGGCGCTCGCGGCGGCCGGCGCGGCCCCGGGGTGACCGTCGGCGGTGTGCCCGGGACCCTCGCGCACACCTAACCAACTCCCCACGGCATCGCAGCGATGCCCGGCCCGGACACGGAGGCGAAAGACCCATGGCAGACGGCGACAGCCGGTACGTCGGCACCGGCGGGGCGGTGCTGTCCGATCACGAGGGCGGCCACGCCGTGTCGTCGGCGCAGGAGCAGCTCTGGTTCGTCGACCAGCTGCGCTCCGGTGCCAGCGAGTATCTCCTGCACCAGGCGGTACGGGTGCGCGGCCCGCTCGACGCCACGGCGCTGCGGGCCGCGCTGAGCGGGATCAGCGCCCGACACGAGATCCTGCGGACCCGGTACGACACGGTGGACGGCCGTGCCGTGCAGGTGATCGACCCGCCCGGCCCGGTCGACGTCGACCTCGTCGACCTGGGCGACTCGCCGGCCGGCGACCGGGACGGCCGCCTCGACGAGGTGCTGGAGGCCACCCTCGACGCCCCGTTCGACCTGCGTGGGGACGCACCGCTGCGGGCCCGGCTGATCCGGTGCGCGGCCGACGACCACGTCCTGCTGCTGGTGGTGCACCACATCGCCTTCGACGGCTGGTCCTGGGGCGTGCTCGCCAGGGAACTGCACACCCTCTACGGGGCGTTCGTCGCCGGCCGGCCCGACCCGCTGCCGCCGCTGCCCGTGCAGTACGCGGACTTCGCCGCCTGGCAGCGCGAGAACTGGCTGTCGGGGCCGCACGTCGACGCCCAGGTCGGCTACTGGCGGGAGCGGCTGTCCGGGCTCGGCCCGCTCGACCTGCCGACCGACCGGCCCCGGCCCGCGCACTGGCAGGCAGCCGGCGACGGGCTCACCTTCACCGTGCCGGCGGACCTGGCGACCGCCCTGACCCGGCTCGGCGCGGACCGGGGCGCCACCCCCTTCATGGTCTTCCTCGCCGCCTTCCAGCTCCTGCTCGGCCGGTACGCCGGTCAGACCGACGTGGCGGTCGGGGTGTCGGTGGCCGGGCGGCACGAGGTCGAGCTGGAGGACCTGATCGGCCTCTTCGTCAACACCGTCGTGCTCCGCGCCGACCTGGCCGTCCCGGCGTGCTTCCTCGACCTGCTCGACCAGGTCCGCGGCACCACCCTGGACGCCTACGACAACCAGCAGGTGCCGTTCGACCGGATCGTCGCCGAGTTGTCCCCGGAGCGGGACCTGTCCCGCAACCCGCTGTTCCAGGTGGGGTTCGGGCTGCACAGCGCCGACCGGGCCGCCTTCGCCCTGCCCGGCCTGGCCGTCACCGAGCAGCCCACCTCGTGGACCTCGGCCGCGTTCGACCTCTCCCTGCAACTGGTGGGGCGGCCAGACGGCTCGTACCACGGGGAGGTGGTCTTCCCCACCGCGCTGTTCGACGGCCCCCGGGTGCACCGCATGGTCGCCAACTACCTGCACCTGCTGGCCGCCGTCGTCGCCGCCGGCCAGGTCCCCCTGGAGGAGCTGGACCTGCTGGCCCCCCGGGAGCGCCGCGAGGTGCTCGGCGAGTGGGGCCGGGGCGCCGACCGGCCCGCCGGCCCGGGGCTGCCGGAACTCTTCCTCGCCCAGGCGGCGGCGACCCCCGACGCGACCGCGCTGGTCGCCGACGACGGCACCGAGGTCGGCTACGCCGAGCTGGCCGGGCGCGCCCGGCAGTTCGCCGCGCACCTGCACACCGTCGGCGTTCGCGTCGGCGCCCCGGTCGGGGTCGCGGTGCACCGCGGGCCGGACCTGGTGACCGCGCTGCTCGGGGTGCTGCTCGCCGGCGGCGTCTACGTGCCCCTCGCCCCCGACCAGCCGGTCGACCGGCTGGAGTTCATGGCGGCCGACGCCGGGGTGTCGGCGCTGGTCACCGAGTCGGCCCTGCGGGGCCTGCTGTCGGCCGGTGACGCCCCGGTGGTGCTCGTCGACGCCGCTTACGACGCCGAGGGCGGCACCGCGACGGTGTCGCTGCCGGCGACCGACCCCGACGCCGCCGCCTACGTCATGTACACCTCCGGATCGACCGGCCGGCCCAAGGGCGTCGTGGTCACCCACGCCGGCATCCGCAACCGGGTGCTGTGGTCGGTCGAGCAGTACCGGCTCACCGCCGCCGACCGGGTGCTCCAGAAGACCGCCCTCGGTTTCGACGCCTCCATGTGGGAGTTCCTGGCGCCGCTGGTCAGCGGCGGCGCGGTCGTCCTGGCCGCCCCGGACGCCCACCGCGACCCGGGCGCGATGCTGCGGGCGATGCGGGCCCACGACGTGACGGTGCTGCAACTGGTGCCGTCCGTGCTGCGGGTGCTGCTGCACGAGACCGACCTGTCCGGCTGTGCCGCGCTGCGGCTGGTCTGTTCCGCGGGGGAGCCGCTGCCGGCGGCGCTCTGCGAGCAGCTTCGGGCCCTGCTGCCCGTGGAGGTCTGGAACACCTACGGCCCCACCGAGTGCGCCATCGACGCGACCGCCTGGCGCTACCGCGGTGACGAGGCAACGGAGATCGTCCCGATCGGCCGGCCGCTGCCCGGCTGCGGCGTCCTGGTCCTCGACGCCGACGACCGGCCGGTGCCGGTCGGGGTGGCCGGCCAGCTCTGCCTCGGCGGGGTCGGCCTGGCGCGGGGCTACCTGGGCCGACCCGGCCTGACCGGGGAGAAGTTCACCCCCAACCCGTACGGCGGCCCGGGGGAGCGCCTGTACCGGACCGGGGACCTGGCCCGGTGGCGCGACGACGGCAGCCTGGAGTACCTGGGCCGCCTCGACCATCAGGTCAAGCTGCACGGGGTACGCATCGAGCCGGGCGAGGTCGAGGCGGCCCTGCGGCGGCACCCGAGCGTCGACGCGGCGGTGGTGACCCTGCACCGGCCCCCGTCGGGCGACGCGGAGCTTGTCGCGTACGTGGTCCCCGCCGCCGGTGCCCGGGTCGATCCGGACGGGCTGCGCGACGCGCTCGCCGACCGGCTGCCCGCCGCGCTGGTCCCGTCCACCGTGATCAGCCTGGAGAGCCTCCCGCTGACCGCGAACGGCAAGCTGGACCGGGCGGCCCTGCCGGCGCCCGACGGCCCCCGCCCCGGCGCCGACCGGAGCTACCTGCCGCCGGCCACCGACACCGAGCGGACCGTCGCCGGGATCTGGGCCGAGCTGCTCGGCGTCGAGCGGGTCGGCCGGGACGACAACTTCTTCACCCTCGGCGGCCACTCCCTGCTCGCCATCCGGGGCGTGCTCCGGGTGCGCCGGGCACTCGACGTGGAGCTGACCGTCGGGCAGCTCTTCACCGCCCCCACCGTCGCCCAACTCGCCGCCCTGGTCGACGAGGCCCGACCCGGCGCCGGGTCCACCGACGAGCCGGCCGACGCGGCGATCCGGCCGGTGCCGCGGGACGGGAAGCTGCCGCTCTCCCTCGGCCAGCGCCGGCTGTGGTTCCTGGACCAGCTCGAACCGGGCAGCCTCGAATACCTGATCCCGATCTCGATGCGGCTGACCGGCCCGTTGGACGTGGCGGTGTTCCGGCGGGCGCTGGACGAGGTGGTCAACCGGCACGAGATCCTGCGTACCCGCTACCACTCGGTCGACGGCGAGCCGGTGCAGGTGGTCGACCCGCCGGGACCGGTCGGGTGGGAGCTGGTCGACCTCAGCGGCGCCCCGGAGGTCGTCGACGGCGCCGAGGTGCTGCTGCGGGTCGCGGCCGGCCGGCCCTTCGACCTGGCCACCGAACGCCCGATCCGGGCCCAGGTGATCCGGGTCGCCGCCGACGAGCACCTGGTCGCGCTGACCATGCACCACATCGCGTTCGACGTCTGGTCGATGGACATCCTCCTGCGCGAACTCGACACCCTCTACCGCAGGTACGCGCGGGGCGGCGCGGCCACCGCACTGCCCGACCTGCCCGTGCAGTACGCGGACTTCGCGGCCTGGGAGACGGCCCGCCAGGACAGCCCCGAACTGGACGCGCAGCTCGCCTACTGGTCCCGGCAACTGGCCGGGTCGACCCCGCTGGAGCTGCCCACCGACCGGCCCCGCCCGGCGCTGCGCGACCCGGCCGGCGACAACGTCGTCGTCGACGTGCCGACCGACGTCGGGCGGGCGCTGGCCGAGCTGGGCAACCGGGAGGGCGCCACCCTGTTCATGGTCCTGCTGGCGGCCTTCCAGGTCATGCTCGGCCGGTACGCCCGGCAGCACGACGTGGCCGTCGGCACCCCGGTCGCCGGCCGGACCCGACAGGAGACCGAGGACCTGCTCGGCTTCTTCGTCAACAACCTGGTGATGCGCGCCGAACTGGTCGACGACCAGCCCTTCCCGGTCCTGCTCGACCAGGTGCGCCGCACCGTGACGGACGCGTTCCGCAACCAGGACGTCGCCTTCGAGCGGCTGGTCGACGCGCTGCGGCCGGACCGGGACCTGTCCCGCAATCCGCTGTTCCAGGTGATGTTCGAACTGCAACACCTGGAGCGGATGACCGCGACCCTCGGCCCGACCACCATCGCGCACGTCGACAGCTCCGTCCCGGTGGCCAAGTTCGATCTCACCCTCTCCGTGGAGCAGCACCCGGACGGCCGGCTGCGCTGCTGGTTCGAGTACGCCACCGCGCTCTGGGACCGCCCCAGCATCGAGCGGATGGCCGGGCACTACCTGCACCTGCTCGCCCAGGTGGCGACCGCGCCGGGAACCGCCCTGCGTGACCTGACCCTGCCCACCGGCGCGGAGCGGGCGTACCTCCTCGGGCCGTTGGCCGGCGAGCCGGTCGCGCCCGCCGGGCCGCTGCGCGCCGCCGAGGCCGCTGGGCCGTTGCGCGCCGCCGAGGCCGCCGGCGCCAGCGTGGTGGAGCTGTTCGGCCGGCGGGTCCGGCAGCACCCGGACGTCGTGGCGGTGGAGTTCGACGGCCGGCGGCTGACCTTCGCCGAACTGGACACCCGGGCCAACCGGCTCGCCCACCACCTGCGCGGGCTCGGGGTGCGCCCGGAGGTCCCGGTCGCGGTCTGCCTGGAACGCGGCCTGGAGGTGGTGGTCACGCTGCTCGCGGTGCTCAAGGCGGGCGGGGTGTACCTCCCGGTCGACCCGGACCACCCCACCGAGCGGCTGCGCTTCATGATCGCCGACGCGAGGGCCGCGGTGGTGGTCACCGAGGAGGGCTTCGCCGACCGGGTCGCCGCCGACGGGGTGGCAGTGGTCGCCGTGGACGCCGACCGGGCGGTGATCGCCGGTCGGGACGGCACCGCGCCGGACCCGTCGACCGGATCGGACGACCTCGCCTACGTCATCTACACCTCGGGCTCCACCGGGCGACCCAAGGGCGTGATGATCGCGCACGGCGCGTACGCCCACCACTGCGCGGTCATCGCCCGCGCGTACGACATCGCACCCGGCGACCGGGTGGTGCTGCTCTCCGCGCTCACCTTCGACGTGGCGATGGACGGCATGCTGGCCACCCTGCTGGCCGGGGCGACCCTGGTGGTCAGCGACCCGGTCTTCTGGAGCCCGGCCGAACTGCCGGACCGGCTCGCCCGGCACCGGATCACCCACATGGAGATCACCCCCGCCTACTACCGGGAGGTGATGGACGCCCTGCCGGCCGGCGACGACCGGCTGCGGCACCTGAAGCTGATGAACGTCGGCAGCGACGTGGTCACCGTCGCCGACGCCCGGCGCTGGGCGGACACCGGACTGCCCGGCCGGTTCCTGGTCAACTACGGCCCGACCGAGGCGACCGTCACCTGCCTGTTGCACCCGGTCACCGGCGACCCGCCCGGCGAGCGGAACGAGGCCCTGCCGATCGGCCGCCCGGTCCCCGGCACCCGGACCTACGTGGTCGACGAACACCTGGACCCCGTCCCGGTCGGGGTGCCCGGCGAGCTGCTGCTCGGCGGGGAACGGCTGGCCCGGGGCTACCTGGGCCGGCCCGCACTGACCGCCGACCGGTTCGTGCCCGACCCGTTCGGCGACGGCCCCGGCGGACGGCTCTACCGCAGCGGCGACCTGGTCCGGTACCGGCCGGACGGGACGATCGAGTTCCTCGGCCGGATCGACCAGCAGGTGAAGATCCGGGGGTTCCGGATGGAGCTGGGCGAGATCGAGTCGGCCCTGGCCGAGCACCCGGCGGTCCGCGCGGTCGCGGTGGTGGCCCGCGAGACCCAGCCGGGGGAGAAGGGCCTGGTCGCCTACCTGGTCTGCCGGGACGGCACCCCGCCGGCGGTCGGCGAACTCCGGGCCCACCTGCGCGACCGGCTGCCGGACTACATGGTGCCGGCCCAGTGGATGGTGCTGGACGCACTGCCGTTGACCACCAGCAAGAAGGTCGACCGCCGGGCGCTGCCCGCGCCGACACCCGTGCGCGCCGACCCCGGCCGGGCGTACGCGGCACCCCGTACCCCGTTGGAGGAGGCCGTGGCCGACATCTGGGCCACCGTGCTGGAGGTCGACCGGGTCGGCGTCCATGACGACTTCTTCGACCTCGGCGGTCACTCGCTGCTCGCCACCCGGGTGCTCGCGCACCTGCGGCAGGGCTTCGACCTCGACCTGCCGCTGCGCCTGCTGTTCGAGCAGACCACCGTGGCCGACCTCGCCGACGCGGTGCACACGGCCATCGAAAACGAGATCTCACGGCTTTCCGACGCCGAGGTGGCGGAACTGCTGAAGGAGGGCAACCTGTGACCGCCAGCCACACCCCGAGTGCGTCCCCGCGACAGGAACTGCTCCAGCGGCGCCTGCGTGGTACCGGTCGGGCCCGCCGCGCCGACACCATCGCCCCGGCGCCCCGCACCGATCCGCTGCCGCTCTCCTTCGGGCAGCACCGGCTCTGGGTGCTCGACCAGTTGCAGCCCGGCGGCACCGGCTACCTGATGTCCGTCGGCCTGCGGCTGCGCGGGACGCCGCACGTCGACGCGCTGCGCCGGGCGTTGACCGAACTGGTCGCCCGGCACGAGATCCTGCGGACCCGGTACGTCGTCGTCGACGGCGAGCCGGCACAGGTCGTCGACCCGCCCGCCCCGGTCGAGTTGACGACGACCGACCTCGGCCACACCGACCGGGAGACGGCCCGGCAGCGCCTCACCGCGCTGCTCGGCGCGCCGGACCCGGTCGACCTGGCCGCCGGTCCGGCGCTGCGGGCCCGGCTGGTCCGCCTCGCCGGGGACGAGCACGCCCTGGCGCTCACCATGCACCACATCTCCTCCGACGGCTGGTCCGAGGGGATCATCCTGCGCGAACTGGCCGCCCTGTACGACGCGTTCGTCGCCGGCCGGCCCTCCCCGCTGGCCCCGCTGCCCATCCAGTACGCGGACTTCGCGCTCTGGCAGCGGACCCGCTCCGCCGGGGACCGGCTGGACCGGCAGCTCGACCACTGGCGGGACCGGCTGGCCGGGCTGACGCCGTTGGAACTGCCGACCGACCGGCCACGGCCACCGGTGTGGAACCCGGACGGCGGGCTGGTCACGTTCACGGTGCCGGCCGCCCTCGCCGGCCGGCTGCGTGACATGGGTCGGGCGTCGAACGCCACCCCGTTCATGGTGCTGCTGGCCGCGTTCCAGCTCCTGCTGGCCCGCCACACCGGGCAGACCGACGTCGCGGTGGGCACCCCGGCCGCCGGCCGGGACCGCCTGGAGACGCACGGCCTGGTCGGGCTCTTCCTCAACACGCTGGTGCTGCGGACGGACCTGTCCGGCGAGCCGACCTTCGTGGAGCTGCTGGCCCGGGTGCGGGAAGCGGTGCTGGACGCGCAGTCGCACCAGGACGTGCCGTTCGAGCGGATCGTGGACGCGCTGTCGCCGGAGCGGGACCTGTCGCGCAACCCGCTGTTCCAGACCATGTTCCTCTTCCAGGAGGGCGGGTCGGCCGGCTTCGACGCGGGTGGCCTGGTGGGGGAGGAGCTGTCCGTTGGCCCGACCACGGCGAAGTTCGACCTGACGCTCGGGCTGACCGAGGAGGCGGACGGCTCCCTCTCCGGCGGGGTGGACTTCCCGACGGCGCTGTTCGACGACGCGACCGTGCGGCGGCTGGCCGGGCACTACCGGCGGTTGCTGAGCGCCGTCGTCGCCGACCCGGACGCCCCGGTCACCCGGCTGCCCCTGCTCACCGACGCCGAGACCGCCCAGCTCGCGGCCTGGAACGACACCGCCGTCGAGTATCCCCGGCACACCCTGACCGGTCTGCTGGACGCGCAGGCGGCCCGTACTCCCGACGCGGTCGCGCTGCGCTTCGACGGCGCGGAACTGTCGTACGGCCGGCTGCACGCCGAGGCAGGCGCCCTCGCGCGGCGTTTGCGCGACGCCGGGGTCGGGCCGGAGTCCGTCGTGGCCGTCTGCCTGCCGCGCGGCCTGGACCTGATGCGGGCCCTGGTGGCCGTCCTGAAGGCCGGCGCCGCCTACCTGCCGCTGGACCCGGACCTGCCGGCGCGGCGGCGCGCCTTCATGGTGCGCGACTCCGGCGCCCGCCTCGTGATCGACGAGGACTTCCTGGCCGCCGAGGCGGACAGCTCCGCCGACGACGACCCGCACCCGTCGGCGGAGATAACGCCCCGGCACGCCGCCTACCTGATCTACACCTCCGGGTCGACCGGCCGGCCCAAGGGCGCCCTGATCGAGCACGGCGCGATCGTCAACCGCCTGCGGTGGATGCAGGACGTCTACCGCCTCGACGCCTCGGACCGGGTGCTGCAGAAGACGCCGATCGGGTTCGACGTGTCGGTGTGGGAGCTCTTCTGGCCGTTGCTCACCGGCGCGACGCTGGTCCTCGCCCGCCCCGGCGGGCACCGCGATCCGGCGTACCTGGCCGACGTGATCCGCACGGAGGGGATCACAACCGTCCACTTCGTACCGTCGATGTTGCGGGCCTTCCTGGCCGAGCCCGTCGGGGCGCTGCCGTCCCTGCGGCGGCTGATCTGCAGCGGCGAGGCGCTGCCGCCCGACCTGGCCGAGCGGGTGCACGAGCGGATCGGCTGCGAGCTGCACAACCTGTACGGCCCCACGGAGACCGCAGTCGACGTCACCGCGACGCGGTGCGAGCCGGGCGAGCCGGTCACCATCGGCCGCCCGATCGCCAACACCACCGCCCACATCGTCGACGCCGCCGGTCAGCCCGTCCCGGTCGGTGTGCCCGGGGAACTGCTGATCGGTGGCGTGCAGCTCGCCCGGGGCTACCTGGGCCGGGCCGCGCTGACCGCCGAACGGTTCGTCCCCGACCCGTTCGCCGCCGCGCCGGGACGGCGTCTGTACCGCACCGGTGACCTGGCCCGCCACCGCCCCGACGGCAGCATCGAGTACCTCGGCCGGATCGACCACCAGGTGAAGATCCGCGGCCAGCGCGTCGAGTTCGGCGAGGTCGAGGCCCTGCTGTACGAGGCTCCCGGCGTCACCGCGGCGGCGGTGGCCGTCCACGACGAGCAGCTCGTCGGCTACCTCGTCGGGCCGGAGACCGTCGATCCGGTACGCGCGTACCTGGTCGACCGCCTGCCGGACGCGATGGTCCCGGCGCGCTGGACGATCCTGCCCGCCCTGCCGCTGACCGCCAGCGGCAAGGTGGACCGCCGCGCCCTGCCGGCACCCGAGGCGGCGCCGGGCGCGCAGGGCGGCGGTTACATCGCCCCCCGCGACGAGATCGAGAAGCGGATCGCCGACGCGTTCGGCGTGGCGCTCGGCCTCGACACGGTCGGCGTGACGGAGAGCTTCTTCCTGCTCGGCGGCGACTCGATGCGGGCGATCCGGATGGTGGGGCTGCTGCGCGCGGCCGGCCTCACCGTGTCGGTCCAGGACCTGTTCACCCACCAGAGCGTGGCCGAGCTGGCGGGCGTGGCCGCGCGGACCGGGCCGGGCGAGGAGACCGAGTCGACCGTCGACCGGTTCGCGCTGGTGGGCGACGCGGACCGCAGCCGGTTGCCGGACGGGCTCGTCGACGCCTATCCGATCACCCAGAACCAGGCGGGCATGCTCTTCGAGATGCTCTCCGGCGGCGACCGGCCGGTCTACCGCAACGTCTCCTGCTACGGGATCACCGACCGGCAGCCCTTCTCCCTGGACGCGCTGCGGGAGGCCGGCCGGCTGCTCACGGACCGGCACGAGATCCTGCGTACGTCGTTCGACCTGTCCCACTACTCCGAGCTGATGCAGCTCGTCCACGCGTCGGTCGACCTGCCGATCGGCTACGACGACCTGCGCGGGCTGCGGCCCGACGAGCAGGAGGAGGCCGTACGCGCACACCTGCGGGCCGAGCGCGTCCGGCCGTTCGACATCACCACGGCGCCGCTGCTGCGCTACCACGTGCACCAGCTCGGCGACTGCGAATGGCGGCTGACCCACTCGGAGAGCCACGCGATCCTCGACGGCTGGAGCCACACCTCCACGGTGGCGATGCTGATCTCGCTGTACCGGACGCTGCGCCGGGGCGAGCGGCCCGCCCTGCCGCCACCGCCGGCGGTGCGCTTCGCCGACCTCGTCGCCCGCGAGCGCGCGTCCCTCGCCTCGGCGACGGACCGTGGCTTCTGGGCGGCGACGGTGGCCGGGTCGGACCGGCTCGAACTCCCGCCGGAGTGGGGCACCGGGTCGGACGCGCCGGCGAACATCGTCGAGGTGCCGTGGGCCGACCTGCGTCCCGCACTGCGCCGGCTCTCCGCCGCCGCCGGCACCTCCCTGAAGAGCGTGCTGCACGCCGCGCACCTCAAGGTGCTGAGCATCGTCACCGGCCGGCAGCGCTTCTTCACCGGCCTGCTGTGCAACGGCCGGCCCGAGCGGCTGCGCGGCGACGAGGTCTTCGGCATGTACCTCAACACCGTGCCGTTCGCCGCCGACACCTCCGCCCGCACCTGGCGCGCCCTGGTCCAGGCCGTCTTCGCCGGCGAGGCGCGCCTCTGGCCGCACCGCCGCTACCCGCTGCCGGCCATGCAACGCCAGTGGGGCAACGGCTCACCACTGCTGCGGGTCGGCTTCTCGTACCTGGACTTCCACGTGCTCGACGGCCCCGCCGAGTCGGTCGGGATGGTCGACGACTTCAGCCCGAGCAGCGTCGGGCTGGACGTGTGGACCTTCCCGGGGGTCCTGCGGCTGGGCGCCCGGCCCGCCGACATCGACCGGCCGTACCTCGAACTGCTGGCCCGGACCTACCGGCACGTGCTGGAGGCGATGGCCGCCGACCCCGACGGCGACACGGACGTCGGGCTGAGCGCCGCCGACCGGGCCTGGGCGGTCGAGGCGTACCAGCCCGTCGAGCCGTTCCCGGCGGCCCCGTTCGTCCACGACCTCGTCGCCCGGCGCGCGGCCGCCGCGCCCGCCGCGGTGGCGGTACGGCACGGCGACGCCACGCTCACCTACGGGCAGCTCGACGACCGGTCCGACCGGCTCGCCGCGCGCCTGGGAGAGCTGGGCGTCCGGCCCGACACGGTCGTCGGCATCCACCTGCCCCGCGGGATCGACCTCGTCGTCGCGATGCTGGCCGTCCTCAAGGCCGGCGGGGCGTACCTGCCGCTCGATCCGGCCTATCCCGCCGAGCGGGTCGGCGACATGGTCCGCGACGCGGCGCCCGTGGTCGTGCTGACCGACGGCGACCTGGCCCCGCGACTGCCGTGCACGACCGCGACGGTGCTGGTCGCCGACCTCGCGAACGGCCGGCCCCCGGCGGCCTACCCGCCGGCGGCACGGCTCAGCGGGGACAACCTCGCCTACGTCATCTACACGTCGGGCTCCACCGGCCGGCCCAAGGGCGTCGCGGTCACCCACCGCGCCGTGCTCAACTTCTGCCACGCCCAGCGGCGGGTCCTGCAGGCGCGGCCCGGCGACGAGGTGCTCCAGTTCGCCTCGCCCAGCTTCGACGCGTCGGTCTGGGAGATCCTGCTGGCCCTCGCCAACGGCGCGGCGCTGGTGCTGCCCCCGCCGGACGCCGACCCCGGCGACCTGCGCCGCCACGCGGCCGAGCTCACCCACATGACCCTGCCGCCGCCGCTGCTGGACCGCCTCGACCCGGCCGACTTCCCGCGCCTGCGGGTGCTGGTCACCGGTGGCGAGGCGTGCACGGCCGAGCAGGCGGCGCGGTGGGCCGACCGGGTGCGCGTCCTGCACGCGTACGGGCCCACCGAGACCACCGTCGTGGCCACCATCGCCGAGCTGCGGGCCACGGACACGGCACCGCCGCCGATCGGGCTCCCGCTGGACAACGTGCGCGCCTACGTCGTCGACGACGAACTGCGCCTGCTGCCCCCCGGCGTACGCGGGGAACTCGTCCTCGGCGGGGCGGGCGTGGTGCGCGGGTACCTCAACCGGCCGGCGCTCACCGCCGAGCGGTTCGTGCCGGACCCGTACGCGTCGCGACCGGGCGAGCGCATGTACCGCACCGGTGACGTCGTCTCCCGGGACCCCGACGGCACCCTGCACTTCCACGGACGCCGCGACCACCAGGTCAAGGTCCGCGGGTTCCGGATCGAGCTCGGCGAGATCGAGCACGCCCTCGCCGTCCACCCGGCGGTCGCCGCCGCCGTGGTCGCCGTGCACCGGGCCGGCACCCCGGACGCCTCGCTCGTCGCCTACACCCGCCCCGCGGACGCGACCGCGGCGTCCCCGGCCGAGCTGCGCGACCACCTGCGGGAACGGTTGCCGCAGCACCTCGTCCCGCACCACTACCTGGCCGTGGACGACTTCCCGTACACCCGCAACGGCAAGGTCGACCGGGCCGCCCTCCCGGCGCCGGACGGCTCGCGGCCGGTGACGGACGTCGCGTACGTCGCGCCGCGCTCGGACGTCGAGAGGCACATCGCCACGGCCTGGAGCGAGGCGCTCGGCATCGAGCGGATCGGTGTGCACGACGACTTCTTCGCCCTCGGCGGCCACTCGCTGGCGATGATGCGACTGACCGCGACGCTGCGCAGCCGGCACGGCTACGAGCTGACGTTCGGCTCGTTCGTCGAACACCGCACCGTCGCCGGGCTGGCCGCGACACTTCAGGACCCGGCGGCGACGGCCGGCGCGATGATGTGGCTGCGGCGCGGTGGCGACGGCCGGCCCCCGCTGTTCTGCGTGCACCCCGGTGGCGGCAGCGCCCACTGGTACCTGCGCCTGGCCCCGCACCTGCCCCCGGAGCAGCCGGTGGCGGCGTTCGAATGGCCGGGCCCGCACCCGGAGGGCACGCCCACCACGGCACAGATGGCCGAACGCTACGGCGACGAACTCCGCCGGGCCCAACCGCACGGGCCGTACCGGCTGTTCAGCTGGTGCGGCGGCAGCGGCATCGCGAGCGAGATGGCGCACCGGCTGGTCGAGGACGGGCAGGAGGTGACGCTGATCCTGCTCGACCCCGGCCTGGACATCCACACCCGCGCCGACGCCTGGAACGAACTCGCCCTGATCCGCCGCCTCGAACTGCTGCTGCACGAGGTGAGCGCCGGTGGCGACGAGGCCGACACGCCGCAACGCCGCCGGGAGATCCTCGACCTGCTCGAACACCTCGTCGACGACATCGACGAGGAGACCGGCATCGCGCTGCCCGAGCGCGGCGTGGGGGACTCGTGGCCGCGCCAGGTACGGATCTGGCGCGAGGTCATGGAGGTGGACGTCGAGTACCGGCACCGGCCCTGGCCGGGTCGGCTGGAACTGATCGTCAGCGACGAACTCGCCGACGGCCGGCACGAGGTCACCTCCGGCCAGAGCTACCCGGACTACCTGGCGCGCTGGGAGGAGCTCTGCACCGGCGGCGTACGGGTGCACCGGGTGCCGGGTGACCACTTCAGCGTCATCAAGCCGCCGCACGTCACCACGCTCGCCCGCGTCATCGCCGACGTGCTGGGTGAGGGCTGACCGTCTGTCACGGATGCCGGCCGCGCCCGCCGTGCGCGGTCGGACGAGAGGAAGAACTGGATGAGTACCCACACGAGCCCGCCACCCCTACGGGTAGCCATCGTGGGCACGGGCAACATCGGCACGGACCTGCTGTTGAAGGTCGAGGCGTCCCCCCTGCTGGAGTGCGTCCTGTTCGCCGGGCGCCGCGCCGGATCCCCCGGGATCGGGCTGGCCGAGCGGCACGGGGTGCCGACCAGCGTGGACGGCATCGACGCGGTCACCGCCCGCGCCGAGCACATCGACCTGGTCTGCGACGCGACCTCGGCCGACGACGCCACCCGCCACTGGTCGGTCGTCGCGCCCACCGGGCTGCCGTTCGTCGACCTCACGCCGGCACACCTCGGGAAGTTCTGCGTACCGGCGCTCAACCTGGACGACTGCCTCGACGAGCAGTACCTCAGCATGGTCACCTGCGGGGGCCAGGCAGCAGTCCCGATGGCCCACTGCATGGCGGAGGCCGCGGAGGGCATCGACTACCTGGAGATCGTCTCGGCCAGCGCCTCGGCCACCGTCGGCCCCGCGTCCCGGGCCAACCTGGACGAGTACGTGCACACCACCGAGCAGGCGACCATCGAGTTCTGCGGCGTGCGACGCACCAAGACCGTGCTGGTCATCAACCCCGCCGAGCCCGGCATCGTCATGCGCAACTCCATCGCGGTGACGACCGCCGAACGGATCGACATGGACGCCCTGCGCACGTCCGTCGCCATGATGGAGAAGCAGATCAGGTCGTACGTTCCCGGCTACCGCGTCGTCGTCCCGCCGGTGGCCGTCGGGGACCGGATCACGATCACGGTGGAGGTCGAGGGCCGGGGCGACTGGTTCCCGCGCTACGCCGGCAACCTCGACATCATCACCTGCGCCGCCCTCGCGGTCGCGGAGGCCCGGGCGGAACGGCGGCGGTCATGAGCGGCGTACCGAAACTCAGCATCTGCGACACGACCCTGCGCGACGGCAACCACGCGGTCGGCCACCAACTCGGCCGCGCGGACATCAGCGCCTACGCGCGGGCGGCGGAGGCGGCCGGCGTGGACGTCGTCGAGGTGGGCCACGGCAACGGCCTCGGCGCCTCGTCCATCCAGGTCGGCATGGCCGCGCTCAGCGACGCCGAGATGCTGCGGGCCGCCAAGGCCGAGCTGCGTACGGCCCGCCTCGGCGTGTTGTCCATCCCCGGGTTCGCAAGCGTCGAGCGCGACCTCAAGCCGGCGCTGGACCACGGCGTGGACGAGGTCCGGGTCGGCGCGCACTGCACCGAGGCGGACGTCACCCGGCAGCAGGTCACGATGCTGCGGGCGATGGGCGTCGCCGTCAAGGGGATGCTGCTGATGAGCCACATGGCCTCCGCGGCGAAGCTGCTGGAACAGGCCCGGCTCATGCAGGGCTACGGCGCCGAGGCGGTCATCCTGATGGACTCCGCCGGCGCGTACACGCCGGAGAAGGTCCGCGAGAAGGTCGGCGAACTCGTCGAGCACCTCGACATCGCGGTCGGTTTCCACGCGCACAACAACCTCGGCATGTCGGTCGTCAACAGCATGACGGCGATCGAGGCCGGAGCCACCATCGTGGACGTCACGGCGCGCGGCTTCGGCGCGGGCGCCGGCAACGCGCCGATCGAACTCGTCGCGGCCAACCTGCACGTCGGGCAGGTCGAGACCGACATCCAGCTCTTCGGCGCGCTGGACGCGGCCGACGTGGCACAGGAGCGGTTCGTCAAGCACGTGCCCACCAACGACAGCGTCACCATCGCCAGCGGGATCGCCGGCGTGTTCTCCGGGTTCGCCGCGCCGGTGCGGCGCGCGAGCGCCCGCTTCGGCGTCGACCCCCGCAGGATCCTGCTGGAGCTGGGCAACCGCCGGGTGGTGGCGGGCCAGGAGGACACCATCATCGAGGTCGCCATGTCGCTGGCCGCCGAGCAGAGCCATTGAGCCGGTACGCGCGGCCCTCCGGGCCCGCATCACCTGACGTAGGAGGACCAATGCAACGCCATTCCTCGCTCCACGAGGCGGCCGACCTGGCCGGTGTCGCCGCGCTGCTGCAGATCGGCGCGGAGATCGGGGTGGACCGGCTGCTGGACTCGGGCGGCACGTTCGACGCCGCCGAGCTGGCCAGGACCGCCGACCTCCCGCAGGCCGGCGTGGAGGACTACCTCGCCGCGCTGGTCGCCGCCGGGCTGGTGGTCGGCACGGACGTCCCGGACCGCTTCCGGGCGGCCGAGGACTACCCGGACCGGCGGTACGCGGCCGGCTACGTGTCCTGGGCCATGAGCGCCAACGGGCCGTTCCTCGCCAACGCCCGGGAGTTCCTGACCGACCGCGACGCGGCGGCCCGGGTCCACCGGCGGAACGGACGCCGGGTGGCGGTCAGTTCGAGGTGGATCGGCGAGCGGGCGTTCTATCCGCCGATCGTCGACCGGGTCGCCTCGGCCGGCGCCTCGCACGTGGCCGACCTCGGCGCCGGCGCCGGCGGGCTGCTCATCGAGCTCCTCGGGCGGGACCCGGGACGTACCGGCGTCGCGCTCGACAGCAGCGGCGCCGCGTGTGCCGCCGCGCGGGAGGCCGCCACCGCCGCGGGGGTCGCCGACCGGCTCCGGGTCGTCGAGCGTACGGTCCAGTCCCTGGCGGACGATCCCGGACCGGTCGAGGGCGCGGACGCCGTGCTGGCGTGCTTCGTCATGCACGACATCGTGGCGGACGAGCCGGTGGCCAAGGAGGTGCTGGGCGCCTGCCGCGACGCGCTGGCACCGGGCGGGTTCATGGCGGTCGCCGACGCCGTCTCCTACGCGCCCGACCCCGCGGAGCGGAGGTTCAGCGCGCTCTTCACCTACCTGCACGCCAGCTTCATGCGCGTGACCCTGCCGACCGAGCGGCAGTGGCTGGACACGTTCCGGTCCGCCGGCTTCTCCGAGACGGCGTGCGTACCGCTCGGCGTGCCCGGCGGTCGGCTCTTCGTGGCGGCCAGGTAGTGGCCACCACGCTGTCGCTGCACCGCGCGCTCGCGGGGGAACTCAGGACGGCGGCGCGGACCCTTCGCGCCGTACCGCCGATCTCGGTCCGGCATCCGCAGCTCGACCTGGCGGACGCCTACGCCATCCAGAGCGAGCTGCGCGAGATGGACCTGGCGGACGGCGCGGTCCTGGCCGGGCTCAAGATCGGTGCGACGAGCGAGGCGATCCAGTCGATGTTCGGCATCGACCATCCCGACTTCGGCTACCTGACCGACCGGATGGTGCTCGACGACGGCGCCGACCTCGACCTGGGCCGGTTCATCGCGCCGAAGGTCGAGGGCGAGATCGCGTTCCGGTTCGCGCGGGACGTCGCCGGCCCGACCGTGACCGCGCAGGACGTGCTGGCCGCCACCGCGGAGGTCCTGCCGGCGCTGGAGGTGCTCGACAGCCGGATCCGGGACTGGCGGATCGGCCTCGTGGACACCGTCGCCGACAACGCCTCGTCGGCGCTGGCCGTCCTCGGCGCCGGCGTGCCGCCCGACACGACGGACCTGGCCGGCGCGCGCATGGAGCTGCGTAGCCGCCACGGCGTGCAGGCGGGGCGGGGGTCGGCCGTGATGGGCCATCCGGCCGAGTCCGTGGCCTGCCTGGTGCGCATCCTGTCCGGGTTCGGCACCGGGATCAGGGCCGGGCAGCTCGTGCTCTCCGGTTCCTGGGCGGCGGCGGTGGACCTCGTGCCGGGGGACACCGTGCGGGCCTCCTTCGGCGCCCTGGGTCAGGTCGCGCTCACCACCCACCGCTGACGTGCCCCGGGCCCCGGCACCGCCCGCCGGTCGGGGAGCCCGCACCCGACCGACCTGTTTCGACGACGAGACGACCACGACCGAGGAGACCCCGAACCGATGACCATGCTGGTGGACGAGACGGTACCGCCGCACAAGGCGGCCTACGACTTCTCCCTCTTCGAGGCGATGGAGTCGGAGGTGCGTTACTACTGCCGCAAGTTCCCGGTGGTGTTCGACCGGGCCCGGGGCGCCGAGCTCTACGCCGAGGACGGTCGGATGTTCACCGACTTCTTCTGCGGCGCCGGCACCCTGAACTACGGCCACAACCATCCGTACCTCAAGCGGCGGGTCACCGAGTACCTCGCCAGGGACGGCGTGATGCACGGCCTGGACATGTACACCGTGGCGAAGCGGACGTTCCTGAGCCGGCTGCGGGAACACGTGCTGGCCCCGCGGGGACTGGACCACAAGGTGCAGTTCTGCGGGCCGACCGGCACCGACGCGGTGGAGGCGGCGCTGAAGGTGGCCCGCCGGGCCACGGGACGACGGGGCATCGTCTCCTTCACCGGGGCGTACCACGGCATGTCCCGCGGGTCGCTGGCGGTCAGCGGTGGCCGCCGGGCGCGCGCCGCCGGGCAGGTGGGCACGGCCGACGTCGCGTTCGTGCCGTACGAGGACGGCCCGGCGGGACCGTTCGACTCGATCGGCTACCTCGAGCGGATGCTGTCCGACCCGTCGTCGGGGCTCGACGTCCCGGCCGCGGTGATCGTGGAACCGTTGCAGATGGAGGGCGGGGTCTACCCGGCCTCGGCCGACTGGCTGCGCCGGCTGCGCGAGTTGACCACCCGGTACGGCGTGCTGCTCATCTTCGACGAGATCCAGTCCGGTTGCGGGCGTACCGGCACGTTCTTCTGCTTCGAGCACGCCAGCGTGGTGCCCGACATCATCACCGTCTCCAAGGCGATCGGCGGGTACGGGCTGCCGCTGTCGATGGTGCTGTTCCGGCCGGAACTCGACGTCTGGTCGCCGGGGGAGCACACGGGCACCTTCCGGGGCAACCAGCTCGCCTTCATCGCCGGCGCCGCCGCCTGCGAACTCTGGGGCCAGGACGGATTCCGGACCACCGCCGCGGTCGGCGCCCGGCGGCTGGAGCGCTTCGGCGCCGAGCTGCGCGACAGCGAACCGGCGCTCGCCGTCCGGGGCCTGGGCATGGTCCTCGGCATCGACCTGCGGGCGGCCGGCGGCGCCGAGCGGGCCGATCGGATCCAGCGACGCTGCTTCGAGACCGGGCTGATCGTCGAACTCTGCGGACGCGACGACGAGGTGATCAAGGTGATGCCGCCGCTCACCATCGACCTCGCCCGGCTGGAGCGGGGCCTCGCCGTCCTGCACCGGGCCATCCGGGCCAGCTGACCGCCGCCCGCCACCGCGACCGTTCCTGGAGGATCCCGATGGACCGTCGTCCCCGCCGTCACCTGCTGTCCATCAAGGACCTGAGCGACGCCGACCTGCGGCACCTGGTGGCCCGCAGCGCCGAGTACGCCGCCGGCCGGGTCGGGCCCGCCGACCAGTTGCGCGGCCTGGTCACCGCGGTCTACTTCCGCCGCACCTCGACCCGGACCCGTACCGCCTTCTCCAGCGGAGCCCTGCGGCTCGGCTCCCAGCTGATCAGCTACGGCCCCGGGGACCTGCAACTGAACACCGGCGAGACGGTCGAGGACACCACCCGGGTGCTGTCCGAGATGGTCGACCTGTTCGTCGCCCGGACCGCCGATCCGGTCGCCGAGCTGCGGGCGTTCGCCGGGCAGGACCGGATGGGGGTGATCAACGCGATGAGCGCCGAGGAGCACCCCACGCAGGCGCTGGCCGACCTGAGCACCATGACCGAGCGGTTCGGCCGGGTCGACGGGCTGCGGGTGCTCTACGTGGGGGAGGGCAACAACACCGCCGCCGCGCTCGCGCTGGCCCTCAGCCGGTTCACCGGAACGCGGCTGCACCTGCGCACGCCGCCCGGGTACGGGCTGGACCCGGACGTCCTCGCCGCCGCCCGGGCGGCCGCCGCGCGGACCGGTTCGGCGGTCGCCGAGGCGCACCACATGGCGGACCTGCCGGAGGTCGACGTCGTCTACACCACCCGCTGGCAGACCACCGGCACCACCAAGCCGGACCCGGACTGGCGGGGCGTCTTCGCGCCGTTCCGGGTCGACGGGGCGCTGCTGGCGGCGAGCCCGGAGGCGGTGTTCATGCACGACCTGCCGGCGCACCGGGGCGAGGAGGTCACCGCCGGCGTGCTGGACGGTCCCCGCAGCATCGCCTTCGCGCAGGCGAGGCACAAGATGTCAAGCGCCCAGGCCGCGTTGGAGTGGTGCGCCGGGTGAGCCCGCAGGTCACCGGCGGTGCGCCGGCGCCGCCGAAATATGGGTACCGGTTACCCATGTGACCCCCTGCGGGCCGCCGGCACGATATCGGCGTGGAGAGATCGGGGACGCGAAATGCGGCGGCGGTGGGCGGTGCGGGCGACGCCTGGTGGGCGCCCGGCCTCACGCTGGCCGAACGGGTACGGGCAGCCGACGACGGCGGGTCCGTCGTCGCCGGCCCCGGGTCCGAGCACGCCGTGCGGCGGTTGCAGGACTGGCGTTCGGCGTACGAGCTGGGGACGACGGGTCAGTTCGCGCACCGCCTGGCGGCCCTGAGGATCGACGAGCGGCAGTTCCTGGCTCTCCTCGACCGACCGCCGGCGGCGCTGGCGGCCGGGTCGGCGGCGCCGGGCTGGGCCGAGTTCACCGAGCGGGCGCTCGGCCTCGCCCCCGACGGCGCCGCCGACCCGACCCCGGGCACCCCGTGGTCCGACGCGTTCGCGGGCGTGCTGGCGCCGTTCGTCGCGGCCGCCTGCGCCGACCTGCGGCAGCGGGTACGGGCTCCCGGTACGCCCGCGGTGGTGGACCTCGCCGCCGTGTACGCCGGGTTCGCCGACGCGCTGCGCGCCAGGCTGGTCGCGATGGCGTCGCGTACGTTCGTCCTGGAACTCAACGTCGCCCGCGCCGCCGGCCGGCTGGTGGGTCCCACGCCCGAGCACCGGTTCGCCGCCTTCGTGGCCGACCTCGCCCAGCGCGAGCGGCTGACGAGGGTGATGACGGACTATCCCGTGCTGGCGCGGATCCTGGCGACCGCCTGTCGGCACGCCGTCGAGGCGGCGGCCGAGCTGCTCGACCGGTTCGTCGCGGACCGGGCCGAGATCCTCCGGCGGTTGTTCGACGGCCGCGATCCGGGCCCGCTGGTCGGGGTCGACGTGGCGGGGGACTCGCACGGGCACGGGCGGGCGGTGGCGCTCCTGCGCTTCGCCTCCGGGGCCCGGGTGGTCTACCGGCCGCGCTCGGTCGCCGTCCACGTGCACTTCAACGAGGTCCTGGACTGGCTGAACGGGGCGCTGCCCGAGCTGGAGCTGCGCACGTTGACCGTGCTCGCCCGCGACGGCTACGGATGGATCGAGGTCGTCGACCGTGCCGGCTGTTCCGACGCCGGCCAGGTCAGCGCGTTCTACCACCGGCAGGGGGTGCTGCTCGCGCTGCTGTACCTGCTGGGCATGACGGACATCCACCACGAGAACCTGATCGCCTGCGCCGACCAGCCCGTCCTCGTCGACGTCGAGACGCTGCTGCACCCCGACCTGCCCGTGCCGACCGCCGCGCCCGATCCCGCCGCCCGGGCGCTGCGGACGTCGGTGTACCGCACGGCCCTGCTGCCGCAGCCGCTCATCGGCGAGCGCGGCCTGCTGGACATCTCCGGCCTGGGCGGCGACCCCGGTGCCCAACAGCTCCGGGAGGCCGTCGAGTGGGCGGCGGCCGGCACCGACACGATGCACCTGGTACGTCGTGCCGCGCCCGTGCGGGCCGCCGAGAACCGCCCGACGCTGCACGGCGTACCGGCCGACGCCGCCGAGCACACGGCCGAGCTGCTCGCCGGCTTCCGCGCCGCGTACCGTGCCGTCGCCGTCCGGGCCGCCGACCTGACCGGCCCGGACGGACTGCTGCGGCGGTTCGCCGGCGACGAGCTGCGGGTGATCGTCCGGTCGACGCGGACGTACACCGTGCTGCTGAGCGAGTCCACCCATCCCGACGTGCTGCGCGACGCGCTCGACCGCGATCAGGTCTTCGACCTGCTCTGGGCGGCCTCGGTGGACGATCCGGTGCGCAACCGACTGGTGTCCCGCGAGATCGAACAGCTCTGGGACGGCGACGTGCCGTTGTTCACCTGCCGTCCGGACGACCACGACCTGAGCGGGGGTGACGGCGTCCCGTTCGTCGACGTGCTCGACGAGCCGGTGCTGGCAACCACCCTGCGCAAGATCGCCGGCATGGGTGTGATCGACCAGCGCGACCAGGAGTGGATCGTCCGGGCCGCGCTGGCCGGCCGGCTCGGCGGGGCCCGCCACGAGTGCGCCGAGCCGGTCCCCGTCCGGTGGGAGGCGACGGCACCGGACCCGGGCAGGCTGCTCACGGTCGCCTGCGGCATCGCCGACAAGATCATCGCGGACGCCTACGACGACGGCGTGTTCGCCAACTGGCTCGGGCTCGAGCCGGTGGACGGCGGGCACAGCACGATCATGCCGCTGGGCGCCGGGCTGGGCAACGGTTACCCGGGCACCGCCCTCTTCCTCGCCGAACTGGCCCGGCTCACCGACGTCGACCGCTACGCCGAGGCCGCCGGCCGGGCGGTGCGCCAGCTTCCCCTGTTGCTCACCTCGTTGGCGGCTCGACCGCACCTGGCGAGCACGGTCGGCAGCGGCGGGTTCACCGGCCTCGGCGGGATCGCCTACGCCACGGCGCGCCTCGCCGACCTGCTCCCGGGCGACGCGCTCGGCGACTCCGTCGAGACTGCGGTACGCCTCGCGGCGGTGGCCGCCGCGACGGACACCAGCCTGGGCGTGCTCGACGGGCTCGCCGGCTGCCTCGCCGCGATGCTCGCCGTCAACGAGCTGACCGGTCTGCCGCTCGCGGCCGAGACGGCCCGCGACTGCGCCGAGCGGATCCTGGCGGCCGCCCCCGCGCTGCCCGCGCAGCCCGGCTTCGCCACCGGTACGGCCGGGATCGGCTGGGCCCTGCTGCGATTCGCGCAGGCGCAGGGCGACGAGCGGCACGCCGAGGCCGGAAGCGCGATGGTGGCCCGGGCCGCCGTGGGCCCGGTGCCGGAGCCGTCGACGCGCTCGTGGTGCCACGGCGTCCCGGGAATCGCGGCCGCCATCGCCGACCAGGGCCGGTTGCTGGCGGACCCGGCGCTGGCCGCCTTCGTGGACGGCGCGGCGACCGCCGTGTCGAGATCCGGGCTGGTCGGCGACCACAGCCTCTGCCACGGGGAGCTGGGCAGGCAGGAGATGCTGGCGGTCGCCGCCGCACGCGGTCGCGAGGCCGCGGTCAGAGTCCGCTTCGACCAGGCCGCACAGTTGGTCGCGGCGCTGGACCAGGCCGGACCGAGGTGCGGTGCGGCCGGCGGCGTGAGCGTCCCCGGCCTGCTGGACGGCCTGGCCGGGATCGGCCACGGACTGCTCCGTGTCGGCTTCGCCGATCATGTGCCCTCGGCACTGCTGCTGCATGCCGAGCCGACGACATCCGGACGCGGTGTCGGAAAATGAAGGGGGAAGAAATGCGCGACGACTTGACTGTTCCTCACGCGGCGGGGTCGGTGGAGGAGCACGAGTCAGCCGACACACACCCGGCGGGCGAGATCAAGCTCAGCTTCCTGGGGCACATCGGTAAGCGGTCGGGCATCCTGACCGGGCTGATGATGGCCGCGCCCGCCCTCGCGGGCATCATCGACACCGGTACCGGCGGACACACGTCGGCGTAGGCCCGGGCCCGGGGCAGCGGCATCCGCACATGTCGCTTCATCGACAGCGGGCGTTCCGCGCCGGACGAGGCGACGCGGGTGCCGTTCACGTTAGCCTGCGGCATGCGCTTCTCCTCGCCCGTGGTGATCGGACGTGACGCCGAAATCCGCGCCGTCGACGCTCGGCTGACGGCGACCCGGGCCTCGTCCGGCGGCACGATCTTCCTGATCGGCGAGGCGGGGATCGGCAAGACCCGACTCGCGGAACACTGCGCGCACGCGGCGGCGGAGGCCGGCATGGAGCTGCTACGGGGCCGTAGCAGCTCCACCGGCCCCATCGTCCCGTTCCGCCCGCTGACCGAGGCGATCTTCTCGCTGTCGCGTACGGGCCGGCTGCCGGACAACACCGAGCTGGCGCCCTACCGCCCGGCCCTCGCCCGGCTCGTCCCCGAGTGGCGGGACCCCGCGGTGCCGGAACGGGTGTCCTCGATCGTCGAGCTGGCCGAGGCGGTCCTGCGGCTCGTCACCGCCGTGGCCGGGGGCCGGGGCTGCGTCCTCATCCTCGAGGACATCCACGACGCCGACGCCGAGACCCACGCCGTCCTGGAGTACCTGGTCGACAACCTCGCCGACCTGCCCATCCTGCTGGTGGCCACCATGCGGCCGGGCAGCGGCCCCGCGACCGAGCTGGCCTGGGCCGCGGCCGTGCGTCGCTCCGCGACCGTCGTCGAACTCCGCCCCCTGGCCGACCAGGAGGTCCACGAACTCGCCGCCGCCTGCCTCAACACCGACGCCCTGCCCGCCGAACTGACCGACCGGCTGGTACGCGACAGCGAAGGCAACCCGTTCGTCGCCGAGGAACTGCTCAACAGCATGATCGGCGCGCGCGCACTGGTCCGCGACGGCGACGGCTGGCGGTTCACCGACGACCCGGCCATCGCGTTGCCGAACACCGTCACGCTCAGCGTGACCCGCCGGCTGGCCGGCCTCGATCCGCAGGCGCGGACACTGCTGCACACCGCCGCGGTGCTGGGCCGGCGCTTCCCCGTGGCCGCGCTGCGGGCGGCGACCGGTCTCGAGGAGCGGGCCATGCTGAGCCATCTGCGTTCCGGCGTGGACGTCGAGGTCGTCATGCCCGACCGGTCGACGCCCGACTGGTACTCCTTCCGCCACGCGCTGACCGCCGACGCGATCCTGGCCACGCTCACCCCCGCCGAACGGTCCGCGCTGGCCAAACGCGCCGCCGACGCGCTGGAGTCGGCGTACGCCGGGCTGCCCGGACACTGGTGCCAGCTCGCGGCCGAACTCAGGCAGACCGCCGGGGACAACCACGCCGCGGGTCTGTTGTTCGCGGAGGCGGGCCGGCGGGCACTCGGCGACGGCGCCACCACCTCGGCCGTCACCCTGCTCGACCGCGCGTACCAGCTGATGTCCGACCCGCCCGACCCCGAGGCGCGCGCCGGCATCCTCGAGTCGCTGCTCAACGCCCTGGCCGAAGCCGGCCACGCGAACCGGGCGTTCGCCCTGGTCGACGACGCGACCTGGGTGAACGCCGTGACCCTCGGCGTCGAGCAGCACGTCAGCATCCGGACCCGGCTCGCCTGGGTCGCGGTCACGACCGGGCGGTGGTCCGACGGCGCGTCCCAGGTGCGCATCGCCCGGGCGGTCCTCGGCAGCAGCCCGCCGCCGGGGCCGGCGGCCCGGGTGGACGTGGTCGAGGCGCACCTGATCTTCGGCGACGGCGACGGCTGCGGCCGGACCACTCAGGCCGAGCAGCTCGTCCTCCAGGCCCTGGCGGTGGCCGAACGGGTGCCGATGGCGGAGACGGCGTGCCAGGCGCTGCAACTCCTGGCCATGATCGCCCGGAGCCGGAGCTTCGACGAGGCGGAGTCCTACCTGACCAGGATGCTGGCGATAGCGGAGGAACACCGCCTGCCCCTGTGGCGCATCAACGCGCTGTTCCGGCTCGGGGTCAACCAGAGCATGCGCACCGGCGAGCAGACGCTGCTGCGCCAGGCGGAGCAGGCCGCGCAGCTGTCCGGCGCCATCATGATCGGGCAGAGCATCGAGGGCGTGTACGCGATCCGGGCCGTGATGCAGGGCGACTACCCGACGGGGGACGAGCTCGCCGCCCGGTGCGCCGCGGCGACCGCCCGGCTGCGCAACATCGACGACCAGCAGTTCGCGCTGGTGACGGCCGCCGCCTCCGCCGCCCACCGGGGACGACGGCGACTGATGGAGCAGCGGCTGGAGGAGTTCCGGGCGGTCGGTGGGGGAGAGTCCGGGCACGTCCCGCTCGCCTACGGCTTCTGCGAAGCCGTCTGCGCACTGCTGGAGGAGGACCGGCCGGCGGCGATCCGGGCCCTCGACCTGGCCCGCGCGTGGGAGGACGACCACCCGAACACCTACTACATGACGGGCCGCTTCGGACTGCGACCGCTGCTCGACGCGCTGGCCGGGTCGCTGGACCGCACCGGCATGGAGGCGGTGGCGCTGGCCCCGGGCGCGACCCTGCGCTGGAACCGGCAGTTCCTGCACCTGGCGAAGGCGGTGGTGTACGGGCGCGCGGGGCAGCGCGAGCGGGCCGCCACGGAGGTCGCGCTCGCCCTGGAGGCCGCGGCGCCGTACCGCATGTCGTACCACCTGGGGTTGCGTCTGGTCGCCGAGGCCGCGCTCGCCGACGGGTGGGGCGAGCCCGTCGCCTGGCTGAGGGCGGCTGAGGACCACTTCCACAACGTCGACGCGCCGGTGATCGCCGGGGCGTGCCGGGGCCTGCTCCGTCAGGCCGGCGCGTCGCTCGGGCAGCGGCGCTCCGGTCACGACCGCATCCCGGCCCGGCTGCGCGCCGTCGGGGTGACCGTCCGCGAGCACGAGGTGCTCGTGCTGCTCGCGAAGGGCCACGACAACCAGGATCTGGCTTCGCTGCTGCACCTCTCGCCGCGTACGGTCGAGAAGCACGTCGCCAGCCTCCTGCTCAAGACCGGGCACGCGAACCGCAGGACGCTGCGCGACAACGTGGACGAGCTGCTGGGGCCCGACAGCCGCTCCGGGAGCCGGCGGTGAACGGCGCCGACCGCCCGCCGGGAGGCCGGGACCGTGCCGGTCGAAGGTGCGCGGGTTGAACCCGGGAAAAACTTGATCCGTTCCAAAATACTGGACTATGTTCGACACGTGACGCCCGACTTCGAGACCCAGCTGCGGGCGGTCTCGTTGCGCGTGACGCGGCCCCGGTTGGCGGTGCTCAGAGCGCTGCGCGACCACCCGCACGTCGACACCGACACGGTGATCGCCCTGGTGCGGGCGGACCAGCCAACGGTCTCCCACCAGGCGGTCTACGACGTGCTGCGCGCGCTCACCGACGCCGGCCTGGTGCGGCGCATCCAGCCCGCCGGGGCGACCGCCCGCTACGAGTCCCGGGTGGGCGACAACCACCACCATGTCGTGTGCCGCTCCTGCGGCGCGATCGCCGACGTCGAGTGCGCCGTCGGCCATGCACCCTGTCTCACCGCCTCCGACGACCGTGGCTTCGTGGTCGACGAGGCGGAGGTCGTCTACTGGGGCACCTGCCCCGAGTGCGCGACCGAACGCACCGTTCAGTGAACCGCCAGTCCGGAAGGAAGCAGATGAGCGACACCCAGGACAATGGCCCCGTCAGCGCGCAGGGCGTGGACAAGAAGGAGGCGGCCGGTTGCCCGGTCGCGCACGACTCCGTGACCGCGCACGGCAGCGAGAGCGAGAACCCGGCGATCGACTCGCCGACGCCGAAGACCGGAGGCCGTCCGCGCACCAACCGGGACTGGTGGCCCAACCAGCTCGACCTCTCGGTGCTGCACGCCCACTCGTCCAAGGGCAACCCGCTGGGGGAGGACTTCAGCTACGCCAGGGAGTTCGCCAAGCTCGACGTCGAGGCCCTCAAGCAGGACATCGTCAAGGTCCTCACCACCTCGCAGGACTGGTGGCCGGCCGACTTCGGCCACTACGGCGGCCTGATGATCCGGATGAGCTGGCACGCCGCGGGCACCTACCGCATCCACGACGGTCGTGGCGGCGCCGGCGACGGCGGCCAGCGGTTCGCCCCGCTCAACAGCTGGCCGGACAACGCCAACCTCGACAAGGCCCGCCGGCTGCTGTGGCCGGTGAAGCAGAAGTACGGCCAGAAGATCTCGTGGGCCGACCTGCTCGTGCTCGCCGGCAACGTGTCGCTGGAGTCGATGGGCTTCAAGACCTTCGGCTTCGCCTTCGGTCGGGAGGACGTCTGGGAGCCCGAGGAGATCTTCTGGGGCCCGGAGGACACCTGGCTCGGCGACGAGCGCTACGTCTCCGAGAAGGAGATGTCGCCGGAGGTCGGGGCGACCGAGATGGGCCTGATCTACGTCAACCCGGAGGGCCCGAACGGCAACGCGGACCCGCTCGCCGCGGCGCACTTCATCCGCGAGACCTTCGCCCGGATGGCGATGAACGACGAGGAGACCGTCGCCCTCATCGCCGGCGGGCACACCTTCGGCAAGACCCACGGCGCCGGCATCGCCGACGACCACGTGGGCCCCGAGCCCGAGGGCGCCCCGCTGGAGGCGCAGGGCCTCGGCTGGCTGAGCACCTACGGCAGCGGCAAGGGCGGCGACACGATCACCAGCGGTCTCGAGGTGACGTGGACCGACGTGCCGACGCAGTGGAGCAACCGCTTCTTCGAGATCCTCTTCGGCTACGAGTGGGAGCTGACCACGAGCCCCGGCGGCGCGAAGCAGTGGGTCGCCAAGGACGCCGAGGCGATCATCCCGGACGCCCACGACCCGTCGAAGAAGCACAAGCCGACGATGCTCACGACGGACCTGTCGCTGCGCGTCGACCCGGCGTACGAGAAGATCTCGCGCCGTTTCCTGGAGAACCCCGACGAGTTCGCGCTGGCGTTCGCCAAGGCCTGGTACAAGCTGCTGCACCGCGACATGGGGCCGGTCGAGCGCTTCCTCGGGCCGTGGGTCCCGGAAGCCCAGCTGTGGCAGGACCCGGTGCCGGCCGTCGACCACGAGCTCGTGGGCGACGCCGACGTCGCCGCGCTCAAGGCGAAGGTCCTCCAGTCCGGCCTGACGACCGCGCAGCTGGTCTCCACCGCCTGGGCGTCGGCCGCCAGTTTCCGGTCCACCGACAAGCGCGGCGGCGCCAACGGCGCGCGGATCCGTCTCGAACCGCAGCGCGGCTGGGAGGTCAACCAGCCCGAGCAGCTCGCGACGGTCCTGGAGGCCCTCGAAGGCATCCGGCAGGAGTTCAACTCCGCCGGCGGCGCGAAGATCTCGCTCGCGGACCTGATCGTGCTGGCCGGCTCGGCGGCCGTCGAGAAGGCGGCGCGCGACGCCGGCGTCGAGGTGACCGTGCCGTTCCGGCCGGGCCGCACCGACGCCACCCAGGAGCAGACCGACGTCGAGTCCTTCCGGGTGCTCGAGCCGCGCGCCGACGGGTTCCGCAACTACCTGCGTGCCGGCGAGAAGACCCAGCCGGAGGTGCTGCTCCTCGACCGCGCCTACATGCTCAACCTGACCGCGCCCGAGATGACCGTCCTCGTCGGCGGCCTGCGCTCCCTCGGGGCCAACGCCGGCGGCACTCGGCACGGCGTCCTCACCGACCGGCCCGGCGTGCTCACCAACGACTTCTTCGCCAACCTGCTCTCCCCGGGCACCCGGTGGAAGGCGTCGGAGTCCGCCGAGCACGTCTACGAGATCCGGGATCTGGCCAGCGACGAGGTGAAGTGGACCGCCACCGCGGTCGACCTCATCTTCGGCTCCAACTCCCAGCTGCGGGCCCTCGCCGAGGTCTACGCCAGCCAGGACGCGCGCGACAAGTTCGTCACCGACTTCGTCGCGGCCTGGACCAAGGTCATGGAACTCGACCGGTTCGACCTCGCCTGACCCGGCTCCGGACGAGCCCCGGTCGATCGCTGGTGGATCGACCGGGGCTCGTCCGTCGTCGGGTCCGGTGACCGGGCGGGCGTCGCCGGTGGTTCCTGTCCCGTCGACGGCGGAGGCCGGGCGGCCCCCAGGGCCTGTTTCATAAGAACTGGCCGGCCTGCGGCGGGCCCGGACGACGACCGGCGGCGTTGGGGGGGGGGGGGGGGGGACA